>CAISXI010000126.1 GCA_903889425.1 uncultured Roseiflexaceae bacterium
ATAACCGGCCATTACCCCACCCGACATCGCTTCTTTGATACCCGCTTCAACGGCTGGGACATATTCACGAGGAATCGTGCCACCAACAATCCCATTGACAAACTCAAATCCTTGACCACGTGGCAATGGCTCCAAGGTCAGTTTGACGTGACCATATTGCCCTTTACCACCCGACTGACGGACGAATTTACTGTCAATGTCGGTCGTTTGCGTGATTGATTCGCGGTAAGCAACCTGGGGCTTGCCTTGGCTGGCTTCTACCTTGTATTCACGACGCATACGGTCGACGATGACTTCGAGGTGCAACTCACCCATCCCGGCGATAATCGTCTGGCCAGTTTCGTGGTCAGTGAATACGCGGAAGGTCGGGTCTTCTTCGGCCAACTTACTCAACGCAAGGCCCATCTTATCTTGATCGGCTTTGGTCTTGGGTTCGATAGCCAACTGAATCACCGGCTCGGGGAAGCGAATCGTCTCGAGCAAAATCGGGCTTTCAGGGTCACAAATCGTATCACCAGTGAAGCTCTGCTTGGTGCCTACCATGGCGGCAATGTCGCCCGAATAGACTTCCTTGATTTCTTCGCGGTGATTGGCATGCATTTGGATCAAACGACCAGCCCGTTCACGGTTGCCACGAGTGGTGTTCAACACGTAATTACCGGCTTCCATTTTGCCCGAATACACGCGGAAATATGCCAACTTACCCACGAATGGGTCGGCAACGATTTTGAAGACCAACGCCGTGAAGGGCTCGCCGTCATCCGCATTACGGACAATCAACTGGGCACCGTCGGCATCAATATCCACACCCGGAGCCACACCACGCATTGGTGGGATGTCGAGTGGTGATGGCAAGAAGTAAATCACGCAGTCGAGCATGCGTTGCACGCCCTTGTTGCGCAATGCGGCGCCACACAATACCGGCACCAATTCGTTGGCCAACGTTGCCTTACGCAACGCAACCCGCAATTGTTCGGCATCGGGGATTTGGCCTTCGAGGTACAGCACCGTCAGCTCATCGTCCGTTTCAGAAATACGCTCGATCATCTCGGTGCGCATCTGCTCGGCCTTGGCCAAAAATTCTGCGGGAATCTCGACCCATTCTTCTTTGCGACCCAAATCGTCGGTGTACAAACATGCCTTGAACTCAATCAAGTCAATGATGCCACGGAAGCGATCTTCGGCGCCAATCGGCATTTGAATGCAGACGGGCTTGGCGCCCAAACGGTCGACAATCATATCGACGGTACGTTCAAAATTTGCGCCCGTGCGATCCATTTTGTTGACAAAACAGATGCGCGGTACACGATATTTGTCAGCCTGGCGCCACACCGTTTCGGATTGTGGCTCCACACCGGCAACAGCATCAAATACCACCACGCCACCGTCAAGCACACGCAATGAACGCTCTACCTCAGCGGTGAAGTCCACGTGACCAGGGGTGTCGATGATGTTAATGCGGTAGTTCACGCCGTTGACATCCCATGCAGCGGTGGTGGCAGCAGCGGTAATCGTGATACCACGTTCGCGCTCTTGCTCCATCCAGTCCATGGTGGCAGTACCTTCGTGTACTTCACCGATTTTGTAGGTACGACCGGTATAATAAAGGAT
>CAISXI010000127.1 GCA_903889425.1 uncultured Roseiflexaceae bacterium
ATTTAATTGCCTTTGGTAGTGCCGTGCAAAACATGCACCTGATGGCCAGTGCCTTGGGGCTGGCCAGTAAATGGACCAGTGGCGCAGTGGTGCTCCATCCCAGCGTGGCCACGGTGGTGGGCTTTGCCCCAGACACCAAGCTGTATGGATTTTTTTATGTGGGGCATCCGGCGATTGCGTGGCCCACTGGTGAGCGTCGCCCTATCGCCGAAAAAGTGCGTTGGGTTGATGATTCCACCGACGCCAAATAAGGACATGAAAATCCCCCTGTCGACATTGCGTCGACGGGGGGATTTTTGTTGCTGAAGCGTGATTTAGGTGCGTACAATCCCGGGCACGATGGCATCGTCCCAATCGGACTGAATCTCTACCCGTTTGCCACTGATTGCCGAGGCATAACAGGCAAACATGACCCCTTGATTGCGGGCGGCCACTTGGATGCGGGTGGGGAACATTTGCCAGTTTTCGTCACCGACGAGCACTCGTTGCAGGTGGGCAAACAAGGCGCCTTGGGCCAGCTCGTCGTCGTGGGGCCAGGCGGTGGTACCTTGGCTAAAGACGCCGTCAATCCAGGCCGTCCAGCCTTGGTTGAGCGACACCCAGATGCGTCCACGGGCGCCGATAATTTCGACTTGTTGTTGGTACCAAATCACCGATTCGTCGGGGACGAGTGGTGCTGAGGCGCCGGCGTTGAACCACAAGCGGGCATATCCCAACCCAATCACGGCGCTGGTGTCGGCAGGGACTGGCGTAGTGGCGAAGTATTCGACGCCGTCACAATTGGCCATCACCCACTGCGGGTCAGGCAGATCGCTGAGGGCGGCGGCGGTCAGTGCCAAATCGAGGATGTGTGGGCCTTGTTCGAGGATATTGACGCCGGTGCTGGCGCGGATGGCACGGACTTGGCCGAGGGCGCCGGTGCGGAGCATCTCCCAAATCTGTTGCCAATGGGGCATCCATTGGTATTGGGTATTGACGGCAATCAGCCGATTTTCACCGAGGGCGGTCAAGGCACGACATTCTGAGGGCGAGAGGGCGATGGGTTTTTCGATCAAAATCGCCGGTGCCCCTGCATTAATTGCGGCTTGTACAATGCCGAGGCGGATATGGGGTGGGGTGACGATATCGACCAAGTCGGGTTTGGTTTGGGCAATAGCGGTGGCCATGTCGGTGTAGCGCGTGGTGATAGCGAATTTGTCGCCGGTGGCGGCTAAGCGCTCGGGATCTAATTCACATAATGCGACGAGCTCGACCACATCACTGGCTAGCATAGCTGCGATGTGTGATTGGGCGCGACCGCCACAACCCACTTGCAAAATACGGAGTTTGCGCGCCATGATGCACTCCTTTTAATTATAAAAACGCATGCCATCAGCGTAGCACGAATCACCGCCACGAGCAAAATTTCGGGCACATATGGCGTATAGGGGATGATAAATCGCAGTATTTTGTGAAATATGAAAAAAACAACAAGCTAATATAAAGAGAATGTTCGTTTTTTTGGAGAAAATTGACGAACAATGAATGTGCGCTTTATAGTTAAGAGAATAAGGAGAATTGAGTATGACAAATCACGATAGTGGATTATTTGCAAATGCTACGTACCGGGTAAACCCTTATGCCGATTATGCCCGGATTCGCGCATTGACGCCGGTATATCCCACCACATTACCTGATGGCACACCGGTATTGTTGGTGACACGGTATGAAGATGTGTTGCCAGCCTTGAAAGATGCCCGGTTGGTCAAAAACATCAACAATGCGCGTACGGCAAGTTGGTGGTCGCGACTCATGCAGTCGGTGTTTAGTGGCAGCAACATGTTGCGTGCCGACCCCCCCAACCATACCCGCTTGCGCAAGTTGGCGAGTGAGGCATTTAAACCCAAATACATCGCGCAAATGCGTGGTTCAATCACCGCGATTGCCAATCAACTCATCGACCAAGTGGCGCATCAAGGGCAAATGGATTTGATTCGTGATTTTGCCTTGCCATTACCCATCACCGTGATTAGCCAGATGCTGGAGGTGCCCACCAGTGACCATGCCAAATTCCACGCATGGTCGAATGCGATTATCGCATCGGGGACACTGAGTAGCGAAAGTCCCGTGGCAGGGCGCCAAGTCTTGCCGTTGGTGTTGTATATGCGTAAATTAATTGCCCAACGACGCAAAAAATTGGGCGATGATTTGGTCAGTCAATTGATTGTCGCCACCCACGATGGCAGTAAATTGTCGGACGCCGAATTGATTAGTACCACTATTTTGTTGTTGATTGCAGGTCACGAAACCACCGTCAATTTGATTGGCAATGGCATGTTGGCCTTGATGCAACATGCTCCCCAATATACGTGGTTGCAACAAAACCCCGATCACATTCCCACTGCCATCGAAGAAATGTTACGCTATGCCAATCCCGTCCAACTGGTCAACCGCTATGCTAGTGTCGATATGGAAATTGCCGGTGTGCCGATTGCCCGTGGCACCCATTTGCAACTCTTGTTGGCCTCTGCCAATCACGACGAACAATGGATGCCTACTGCCGATGCGTTTGATGTAACCCGTGACGAAGCCAAACACATGGCCTTTAGCCAAGGGATTCATTACTGCCTCGGTGCCCCACTTGCCCGCCTCGAAGGTGAAGTCGCCGTTACTACGTTGTTGGCACGCTTGCCCCAACTGCAATTAGCAGTCCCAGTTGCTGATTTGACCTGGCGCTCGGCGATTGAATTGCGTGGCCTCAAAGAATTACCGGTGCGGTGGTAGTTTTTACAAAATAATCAAAACAGTGCATGATATGGAACGAGTTGTCTCACTATTGCGTCTAAAGCGGTGTAATGGTGATAAGCGAAAGTAGATGGCATGCAGCGGCGAACATTTTTGCGTTTGGTGACCCAAGGTGCGATGCTCAGTAGCTGTGGCAATATGGCCAGCCAACAGGTTGTCCCTACCATCCCGCATCGGCTCAAAGGGGCGGTCGCCGGTGCCGATGACGTATTGATTATCGGCGCGGGCATGGCAGGTCTGGCTGCCGCCCAATCATTGATAGCCGCCGGCAAAACAGTGCGCATCCTTGAGGCTCGCCAACGGGTTGGTGGCCGCGTCTGGAGCTGGCGCAATTGGGGTGCCCCGATTGAATTGGGTGCCAATTGGATCGAAACCCCCAACGGCAACCCCATTACTACCCTCGCCCAACAAGCCAATGTCAGGACCATTGCTGACCCCGAAGAAAACGAAGAACAACTGATTGATTTGGTGCAAAAGACCAAAATGACGGGCAATGCCCTCGATAGCCAATATAACCGTTGTGAGGCGATTATTGACTCAGCCATTGCTCTGGCAAATGGCTCGGGTGGCGATATTTCGATGCGCGCCGCCATCACCAAAATTCCCGCATATACCAAATTGAGTGTGGCCGACAAACGCCTGTTTGAAATCATGCTGGCCCAAACCGTAGATGATGACTTCGCCGTCGAAGCCGAAAAATTGTCGCTCAAGGCCTATGACGCCGGCAATGATTTGTATTCGGGTGGGAGTCGATTTGTGGTGGGCGGCTATGACGGCATCCCGGCCCTGCTCGCCAAAAACGTCCCGATTGAAATGGGAATTATTATCGATCAAATTGCCTGGAGTACGAGTGGCGTGACAGTGAGTGCGGGTACCAAAAAATGGCAAGCCAAAGCAGTAATCGTGACGGTGCCACTAGGCGTGCTCAAGGCGGGCAAAATCAAATTTACCCCGGCCTTGCCGGCCAGTTATACCAAAGCGATTGGCCAATTGGCGATGGGGGTGCTTGACCGCTGTATCTTGCGCTTTCCTACGGCGTTTTGGGGCAATACCTACACCACATTTACGTTGGCTGGTACCGATCCGCATAGCTGGTATCAATTCATCCCACTCAATGGCCCGCTGGGCATTCCTGCCTTGATGGCCTTTAATGCGGGGAGTCGGGCCTTGGCACTCGAAGCCAAAACCGATGCCCAACTGACGGCCGAAATGACCCAAATCGTGCAAAACGCCTTTGGTGTCAAGACGGTGAGCAACGGCATGGTAGCGACGCGCTGGGGCAAAGACCCCTTTGCCTATGGATCGTATTCGTATGTGCCACTCGGTGGTTCATTTAATGCCCGCAATGTGCTGGCCACGCCGGTGAGCAATCAGCTTTATTTTGCCGGTGAAGCTTACACCAAAAACGACCCCTCTACCGTACATGGGGCCTACAACAGCGGCAAGGCGACGGCGACGGCGCTACTCGCGCGGCTGAAGTAACA
>CAISXI010000128.1 GCA_903889425.1 uncultured Roseiflexaceae bacterium
ATCGTACGCAAGGCAGGGTGCTCACGCCGTTGCATCGGTGGCTCCGCTTGCAGGCGCAACAGGACAAGTCCTACGGCTGCCACAACCAAACCAAATCCCAACGTCGCTGCATATGCGAGACCTTCATTGGCGTTCGTTTTGAAGTAATCGAGGGCATATCCCGATGACAAACCGGCCACCATGGCAGCGAAACTTGCAACTGTGTTACGCACCCCAAAGTAGCGACCGCGACGGTGTGCAGGCACCAAATCAGTCATCCAACTGGTCCACGTATTGACGGCAATCCCCATCAACGCTGCCGAAATCAGTTGTAATACCACAAATATCGGCAACGAAATTGTTTGGGATAATTGCCAGAGTGGCAGTAATGCAATCGGAATCCATACTGCACGACTGAGTCCTTCGCTCCACACCGACAACATGCGCCGCTCACCGTTCCGTTCTTCGAGGTAGGCACCGAGCAACTGGAATAGTTGCGTGATAAACGGTAATGCACCCAATACACCCAACACCAATGGTCCAGCCCCCAAATACAACGCCAGACCTGTCACCAAGCCATTAGCGGTAATGCTAAAAAACACACTTGCCATGGCGCCTTCGACAATCGAAAGTCGCAAGGCTGATTCACGGACTGCCGGAGTTAATTCGCTCGGTTGCATAATTACCTGTGATCTGTCATAAATCCCGTTCCATCATACCAAATTGTGATGCCCCAAAAATCGAAACGACCACATATATGCAAATGAACACGCCAAAAAACATGCGCAGGGATCGTCCTGCGCACGGGTATCACTGATTTATCGTAACGTGTTATTTCGTCACATCACGTCTTTTTTGGAGTTGAGCAAATAGGTCACGCTCAGCTTCAGTCAATTGAGTCGGCAACACCACATCAAGTTGCAAGTACAAATCACCACGTTGCGTCGGATTGCTCCGCAACGGCATGCCTTGATTAGGAATGCGATGGGTGGTACCGTTTTGCGAAAGTGGTGGGACTTTGAGGGTCAGTGATTTGCCACCCATCACCGGGATGCGAATTTCGCCACCGAGGATCATATCGTACAAATCAACGGGTACTTTGGCATACAAATCATGATTCCGTCGTTCGAGGCGTTGATGGGGTGCCATATTGACCACCACCACCAAATCACCGCGACGCCCACCGCCATAGCCGGGGGCACCTTCATTGGCAATCCGGATTTTGCCGCCATGTTCGATACCTGGGGGAATTTTGACGGTAATCGTACGGGCTTGGCCATTGGCGGTATGGAATTGAAAGCGGCGATCAGTGCCAGTAAATGCTTCTTCGAGGGTGATTTCGACTTTTTGTTCGACATCTTGACCGGCAGCAGCGGCGCGACCACGTGGGTCAACTCCACCAAAAATCGATTCGAAAATATCACTGAAATCGACACTGCCAGGGCCACCAGCCCCACCCGCGCCACCATACGCCGACCCCGTGGTACTCCCAGCGCCTGGGTAAGAGGATTGGCCACCACTCGTACCAAATCGATCATACTGTGCCCGTTTGGTTTTGTCTGCCAATACCGTATGCGCTTCGTTGATTTCTTTGAAACGGGTTTCCGCTTGCGGGTTGTTGGGGTTTACATCAGGGTGATACTTGCGTGCTAACGCCCGATAGGCCTTGCGAATTTCGTCGTCGCTGGCATCACGTGGGACACCTAATACTTCATAATAATTACGTTGTGCCATGCCACATGCCTCACTATGTCGGTACGTACAGGTTGACCTGCACCAATATGATAAGATCCACACCATGCGTTACGTAGCGACACGACCAATTGCGCTACCATCATGCACTCAATAGTACTATTTTACGCCTATTCATACCATACATACTCATCAAGTAATTCCGTATTAGAATTACGTATATATTTAACCACAAACCATCATTGCGGTTACAACGTGTATCAATGTAACCACGTTAAATCATCACATCCACCGCCACACCACAAACGCAACTCACCATTATGTCCCACCATTGATGGTGGCAGTGGCACTTCGCGTGTTGCATTTGGAGCCGGCATTTGTGCATCCAAAAGAAACAACATTGTCGGAGCCGTCTCAGGCACTTGTTGACCGTGGTCAGGGTCATAGCGACCGATTGCCATCCCATTCAGCAAATACACCCCTACATCCCCACGCCGCCATTTGTCCGGCAGATACCATTGTGTGGAGTGTGCGACCGCCAGCGGCTGAGTTGTTTGTACATAACGGACGGCATTGGTTAATTCTCCGTCAAATTCGCTATAACTGCGCGAATCCGTTTGCCACTGCCAATAGGTATTCGCACTCCATACACACCCCAACAACATCAACGTAACGACGACCTTTGCACGCCATTGCGGTGGCACTTCTTGCAACAACATCCACATACCGTAGGTAACAATCATGACTGTCGGTATCGTTGCTTCAACGGTGCGCAAGGCATGTGGGGCATCCACACTAAAAATCCCAGGCGCAATTGCAATGGCGAGATAACCAGCCAACCAAATCGTGGCCACATCACGTCGATACCACAATGCCGCAATTCCCACCACAAACCCTAAGCCCTCGATTACATTCAGTTGGGGCATCCCCATAAAAAAATGCCGTGCGTTATCATCACCAACCAACAAAAACATCCCGGCATAGGCAATTACATTTTGTTGGAGTGCCACCCACAACGGGATGCCTGCGGATGCAGCACTACTCGTCAATGATGTCACATCAATCCGCTTCATGTAATTATAGGATTGGGTAGTGGCGTACCAGACAATCGGCGCCGCAGTGAATGCCGTCCCGATAGCCCAACTCAACAATACGCGCCATTGCGCGAACCAGCGCCAACGGTACGTATACCAATGAGCAATAATCATCAATCCCACTACCAAGGGCATCAATCGCGCCGAATGATATCCCAATGTCATCGTTCCAGTTGCAATCCCCGCACCTAATCCCCATAATCCGGTCCGCCATGACACGGGGTGCGTCAAACCACGCCACAACAGTCCGACTGACAGCAACGTCAAAAACGGACCAATGGTGGTAGGAAACCCAATCCGGCTTAATCCCATATGCCACAAAAAAGGCGCCAAAACAATGCTTGTCAATAGTGCAAACGACTTGCCCCACCAAGGATGTAACGCCCAATAAGCCACCACAATCGTCGCACTTCCCACAAGTGCCGCCATAATCCGGATGGCAAATGCCGATGGTCCAAATAACCAAATCGGTAGCGCAGATAAATAAAAGTACCCTGCCGGCAAATTGGCAAATGGACTATAAATCATCCAGTTACCGTTCAACACTTGTTGCGCCAAACCGCCATGCCGGGCTTCATCACGGAACATCCCTTGGGGCAACCCATCTAACCAGACGATGCGTAATAATGCGCCCGCAATCACCGCACCAAATAACAACCAGCGCCACCACCGTGGCTCCCACCCAATACCCTGCGGCGAGGTCAGTGCCGGCATCCCAAACCAGACTCCGCTAAGCACCAATGTACCCACCTCGACGTAGCCCAATCGGAATAACCCGACTGCACAAACTAGCCCCAATACACTACTCCATATTGATAAATATGGGCGGCGATAGGGGACAGCCCACCACAGCACACACGCCCACAATCCCCACCCGAGGTGGGACCACGCTGTTGGTACATACAATGACCATTGGATTGGCCATAGCGTCTGCCCAAGCAATATGCCAAGCCCACCTGCCCCAGCTAATCCCCAATGCCACTGCTGCCGATGACACACCAACATCATCCCCAAAACGCACAGCACGCCAAAACCCCATCCGGCGATGAACTGCGCGCTAGATAGCGTAGTAGTTAATCCGTGGCGTGCAATCTTCCCTACAGCCACACCCAGCATGCGCCGATCGGCTAATGCAACACCCTCAATCTGATACCGTATTGTCTGGTACCCATTGCTCCATGTCGGGGCCGGCAGTAACAACCAAATACGCCGCCATCCAGCCGGCAGTCCACTCTGAATCAATAGTTTGTGTGATTGATCCCGCATCTGCAAGGTAGTAATGCTTCCTGCGGGACGCCCCGTATGCACCAACAACGATACAAGTACATCTGATTGCACTACACCGCCCAACACACGAAGTTCACCGGTATTGGCAATCCAACGCAACGGCGCACCATGGTCGGGATCATCATTTTCGTATTCTAGTGGGCCGATACTTGGTAGCACGGTACGGATTTGTGGCATTTGGACATCATAGGTCAACGTTGCCACTGGCAATGTCACCAGCAACACAAATTGCCCAACACCCATGCTGAGCAAAATAAGCAACCATTGCCAATATCGTTTTATAAACTCAGAAATAACCATATGCATAATGGGTTTTATTATACAATACTTCAACTATCGATTGCACTATAGAAGGGTTTTTATGTCAAATCAACTACGTGTTTTGATTATTGGCGCTCACCCCGACGATTGCGAATTCACTGCAGCAGGGACTGCCGCATTATGGGCCAAACGTGGCGACAAGGTCTGTTTTGTGTCAGTCAGTAACGGCGATGCGGGTCATCACGAAATGGGCGGCGGACGCCTCGCCCAACGCCGACACACCGAAGCACTTGCCGCCGCCGCTATCATCGGCATTGAATACGTTATCCTCGACAATCATGATGGCGAGATTTTGCCGAGCCTCACCATCCGCCATCAAATCATCGATTTAATCCGCACCTACCAACCCGATCTAATTTTGTCACCCCGTCCAAACGACTACCATCCCGACCATCGCTACACTGCCCAACTCATCCAAGACGCTGCCTACATGGTTACCGTGCCCAATGTTCGAGCTAGTGTGCCTAATCTGATGTATAACCCAGTCATTGCCTATGTCAGTGACACCTTCCAAAAACCAACCCCGTTTGCCCCAGATGTTGTCGTCGCCATCGATACCACCGTCGAAGCCAAAGTCGATATGCTTGATTGCCATGTATCACAGGTGTATGAATGGTTGCCTTGGAATGGCGGCTACCGCAACGATGTCCCCACTGAGGCAGGTGCACGCCGGGCATGGTTGCGCAATCACCTCGACCAGCGCTTGCAACGTGACGCCCATACCTACCGTCACAAACTCATCACGAGCTACGGCGTCATCCACGGCGCCACCATCAAATACGCCGAAGCCTTCGAAGGGTGTGAATACGGTGCACCACTCGATGCAACCGCTATTGCGCGGTTGTTCCCGTTTGTGGGCCAGTAATCAAATCAGCAACTGATTGGCAATCACCGCGACACAATACCCGATACGCAGGACGTCCCCATGGGTCATGCGCCACATACGTAAAATGTGGCGCATTCCAAGCCACAGACACGGCTATACTCGTTATCACAATTTGACGGCGCGTGGTAATCGGTTCCAGCGGAATCGTCGTTGCGACCGGGAATACACCGCTATTCTTCAATAAATACTGGCCTACATCTGTTTTGTACAACGACGACACTACCCCCAATCGGGTATCTTTTTGGTGCAGTTTGGTTGCCATTTGCACTGCCGCGAACGTGTTACCATCGAATGCATCATACGCGGCAGGCGTATGTTGAATCGCAAAATACGTACCAGCACTATAGATTGCACCCACAACAGTCACACTCAGCAACCACTGATGCCATTGCCACAATGGGATTGTACGTCCGAATGCCACGATACCCCATGCTGCCAATAGCAACGTCGGCGTGATGTTTTCGGCACTTCGCCACGCATGTGGTGCATCTACACTCATTATCCCCGGTATTAGTGTCACAACCAACCACACCCCCACCGCAAGTGTCAACAGATCACGCCGATATTGCCACCACAACCATAACCCCATCAAAAAACCACTCCCCGCCACTATGTCAAGTTGGGGCAACCCAAAGCTATACTGCCGCGGATTCGTGTCACCCTGCACAAACCACATCCCTGCATACGCACGCAAATTATTGAGTAGTGATATTCCCCACCACTGCCCATTTAATTCTGCCCAATACATCAACGATGTTGCCGTTATTCGCCGCCAATATTCATACGAATGGACCACTGCGTAATTCAAAATCGGGAATGCAACTACCGCCGTAGTAACCCCAATGCCCCCAATCACCCGCACAAGCACCGACCATGGCAGGCGCCGTTGCCACGCAAATACCCCCCCAAAGAGCACAACTACCACAGGCAATAGTCGTGCCGAGTGATAGAACAGCGTCATACTCCCCATCATCACACCACACAGCAACGCCCACCCTAGCGGTGACCATACCCCTCGATCGGCCCGCATACTCCGCTCTATTGCTCCAATCGCAATTAACGTCACTAATGGTCCTAACGAAATCGGGAAACCCATCCGACTCACACTAATATGCCACAACGACATCGTAAACAACGCTGCAGCCACCAAGGCTACCTGACGCCCCCAAAGCGGCCGCACCACCCATGCCACAATCGGCACCGTCAGCACACCCGCCACGGCTGCGACAAACCGAATCGCAAACGGCGATGATCCAAACAATGCAATCGGCAATGTCGACAAATAAAAATACCCCGCTGGCAGATTGGCCCACGGACTATACACATATTCGATGCCTGGTATGATTTGCGTGGCCAACACCCCATGCCGCGCTTCATCACGAAATAACCCCATCCCAGTCGCATTGAGATCCCAAAACCGCACAATGGTTGCCAACCCAACCAATATCGGCATAACCCACCGCTCAGTCATACTCGGCGCATTTGGAATTTGTAGCGCTACCACAACGGTACGAGGCCCCCACAAATAGACAATTGCCACCATAATCAAACCCAACGGAGTCGCCCAGCGTAATCCCGCCACACACAACACTACCGCAACAGCCATTTGTAACAGCGTAAAATCACGAGGGCGACACAACGGTCTCACAATACAAAGCACTATTGGGTATACACAAATCGCCAACACACTCCATGCCGTTGGCATATACCATTCTTGGAACGGCAAAAGATAACGAGCCCCTATGATACTGAGGCCGCCTATCACCACTAATCCCACCAATGGCAGGCGCAAGCGATACCATAGCCCCATCACCAGTAGACCTATTAACCCAATATAGACCAACCACGACCAATCTATGACGACCAAACGTGTCGGCATTACTATCACACGATGCATCGCAAATCCGAGTGACCCACGATCATCTTGAACCGATACGTTTTTTACACGATATTGAAATGTCGTATATCCATCGGTGATATCTGGCGGTCGCACCAAAAGAAATAATCGCCGCCATCCGGCATGAATCGGCATTACCACCGTATTGCCATGCATCGTGAGATTAAATTTCGGTACTGGCACCACCGGTAATGGGGCGGCATTGACATCAAACACTACTACAGACAACCCGCGATTGGGCTTCATAAAAAACTGCAGGTAACCGTCTTGTTTAACCCACCGAAACGAACGCCGATATGTATCTTTGGTAATTTCTATTTCATGCGCATTAGGGAATATACGCCGTGTATCAGCATGTGTTTGATCATAGACCTGACGTTGTGGCACATATTGCCTCAGTAATATCGCTACAACCCCCAGCCAAATAATCATACCTATAACGAGCATGAG
>CAISXI010000129.1 GCA_903889425.1 uncultured Roseiflexaceae bacterium
CTCGCGAATCGACAACACCATGCCTCGTACAAAGCGTGCCACCCCGGTCCATCCCAAAATAATAAAAATGGTGATAATCAAGACGACTTGATTGGCTTCGCGCTCACTAATTGCCATGATTGCACCAATCATATACGAAACAAACGCCGGTATTGGGATTGCTTCGCTACTTTGGATGACAATTGAACTAGCAATCAACAACAAGGTAAAGGTGGGGAATGTCGAAATAAATTCGATAAACCGGGTGACCAGATTATCAACCCACCCACCAAAATAACCCGCCACGAGTCCAATTGTGACCCCGATAATGGTTGCTGCAGTCACGACCGTCAACGCCGTTGTGAGTGATACCCGCGCCGCATAAATCAAGCGCGTAAATAAATCACGCCCCAAATGATCGGTGCCAAACACGTGGTATGACCCATCAACAGCACTACTAAACGGCGTAGTATATGAGTTATCAAGTGAAATTGCATCACGGGGGTATGGGGCAACCCAGGGTGCCAACATCGACGCCGCATAGATGGTAATCAGGATGAACAAACAGACCATGGCGACGGTATGTTTGCGAAAGCGACGCCAAATCAATTCCCATTGGCTGGCGGGGCGAGAAGTGGGGATGGTCATGATGCGCCCCTTTTATGACAAACGAATGCGCGGATCGAGAATACTATACAAAATATCAGTAATCAAATAGCCAATTAATAACAGAAAAATACTCACCATCGTAAGCGCCATTGCCACACTATAGTCGTTGCGTCCAATCGAATCAACTAACAAGCGTCCGAGCCCTGGCCAATTAAAAATCGACTCGGTAATGGCGGCACCGGCAAATAATTCGGCGAGCACCCCTGCCATAATCGTGATAAACGGGAGCATGGCGTTGCGCAGGGCGTGCTTGAGCACCACAGTGCGTTCTTGCAACCCTTTGGCGCGGGCAGTTCGCACATAGTCGAGCCGCAATACTTCGAGCATGCCCGAGCGAATAAAGCGACTATAGCCGGCAATATTGACAAATACCAGCACGCTACACGGCATCACGAAATGTAAGAAGCGGTCGAGTGTGGATTCGGCGACGACAGTACCAATAAATGGGACTACATAGTCGCTATTGGCAACTGCATTGCCAGGCGGCAAATAGGGCAGCCCGGCTTCTTTGGCGGCAATCGCAAAAACTAATATACAAATGATGCCGATGACAAATGTCGGTATCGAAGAACCGATAAATGAAATCGTCGTCATGGTGTAATCAAAGCGAGAATATTGACGTACGGCGGAATAAACACCGAGTGGTACGCCAATGAAAAGTGCAATCAGTGCAGATACCCCCATGAGTTGCAATGTATAGGGTAACCGACTGGCAATCAACGTCGCGATCGGGCGATCACGCAATATTACTTGGGATAACCCAAAGTCGCCAAACAAAATCCCACGACTTGCGCGCCGATCAATCAGATCAGCAACAGTGACATATTGGCGACAGCCATCCTCGATTAGTTCGACACGGCCGTCGGGATAACGCAAACGAGCTTGGCCAGGGATAGCACAGCCGACGACGGTGTCAGCTAAAAAAGATTGCCCGGCAATTGTGACAGGACCAGTAGGGAAGCCAATCAACCAACGACTAAAGCGGTAGGGAATGTATAAATCAAGTTCAAACCGCTCTTTGATGCGCAAGATATCTTCGTTTGATATTTTGTTGCGACCACTGTTTTGTGCTTGTCGCAACCCAGAAAGTGGCCCACCAGGGGCGATATACAGCAATCCAAACGATACTAACGCGGATGCAATTAGTACCACAAACATTTGGATGATACGACGTGTTAAAAATGTCGCCACGATAGCGGCTCCCAATTACAATTACAACAGCAAGGCTGAATGGGTCGCGGCGGTGAAGTGCCCCACCCAACGAGTACTCGTTGGGTGGGGTGAGGCAGGACGCGAATTACTTGACGAACATGTTGAAGTCGATGTGCTCCCAGGTGGGGCTGGCAAGTGTTTTCACTTGAACTTTGCCCTTGGCTGCTGCATCAACAACGGTTTGGACTTCGGCGCCGGCACCGAGGGTTTCGGTACCGAGGACGTCGACATCACCGGTCAACAAAGCTGCCACTGCGGCGTTGGTGTCCGCATAGAACTGAATGACAATCTTCTTGATCTTGGGGGCGGTACCGTAGTAGTTTTCGTTGGCTTCAAAGGTCATCTTCTGACCCTTTTCCCAACCGGTGATTTTGTACGGTCCATTGCTCCAAGGCATTTCAGCAACTTCGGGCAAGGTTGGCCAATCTTTGGCGGGGACGTCGGCCAAGGTCTTACCCTTGTACGGTCCATCGCTCTCGATGGGTTGCTTGGATGGGGCTGCACCGAATCCGCCGGTGTAGAATGTCGGCCACTGCACGCCAGGCAAGAAGACCAAGGTTTGCTTGGTGTCGCTCTCTTGGGTGAAGGTTTGGACTGAATCACAGAAGGTGAAGGTCGTAGCGCCTGATTCTTTGTCACAGGTGGTCTTTTGGCCGAGTTCATAGTCGGCCTTGGTCACCGGTGAGCCATCTTGCCACTTCATGCCGGGCTTCATTTCGAAGCTGACGGTGAGTTGCTTGAGCTTCAAGGGGCTGCTACCGTCCCAAACGACGGTGGCGCCAGTGGCATCGGTTACTTCGACGTCCTTGGCCAAGGCCACGGCTTCGCCGGAAGTGTTCCATACCATGTCGCCGGCTTTGACGTCGATATCGACGTTGGTGGCACCGTCACCCAACTTGGGCAACTTGGTGAAACCGACGGCTTGGTAGTCGTAGTCGAGGCTGGTGACCATCTTGGCGCTGAGTAAACCGGCAGCAGTGGTTGCCACTGCGGCACTCTCAACCAAGGTGTACAACGAAGCGGGTTCTTGGGTGAAACCAAGGACTGCCGTGTCTTTGCCCGGCAATTCCCACTCTTCGATGTTGTAGGTGTAGTACTCGGTGGGGTTTGGTTTGAAGTTGACCAACTTTACGTTGGCAGCAGCAGCTTCGACGCGGTTGAACAACGGCAAGCTGACCATGTCCTTCGAGAATTCTTGTTGGACGATGGCGTATTGCTTGATGCGTTCGTCGCGGTCGAGGGTGTTGTTGGCAGCGATGATAGCCTTGCTGGCTGCTTCGTTACACCAACCCATGCCGTTTTGGCCTTCCCAGTTGTTGCTGGGCAATGGGATTTGGTTACAGGCATACAATGAAATACCGCCGGGATCGGCTTGACCAACCCATGCGAAGGCGCCCAATTCGTAGTCACGGCGTGCCAACCCAGTGGTATCGCCGAACCACCATGAAGCGGGGGCGTGCGTGCGTGAAATGGTGATGCCACAGTTATCTGCAAGCTGTTGCTCAAGTACGGTGGCCCATGTCTGTCGGAAGGCAGCGCTGGTGGTGGTGAACTTCAAGAACAACGGAGCTCCCGTTGTCACATTGGCACCCTCTTCCCAACCGGCTTCCTTCAACAATGCAATGCCCTTTTCGGGGTTGAAGTCATATACGGTCACACCGTCGCTGGCGGCAGCCCAGTGGTTTTTGGGCAAGAAGGTGTCCATCAACAACCCTTTTTGTTGTTCGTCAGTCAAAAACGGATAGACTGACTTGATCAACTCGGGGCGATTGGTGCAGTACGCAATGGCCTGGCGGACCTTGACATCACCCAAAATTGGGTGGGGGGTGGTGAATGAAGCGTCGGTGACGACTTCCTTTTCAACCACGACGGTTTCCTTGACGGGGGCACTCGTCTCTTTCACGACCACGGTTTCCTTGATTGGCTGTTGAGCGGCTTGGCTCCCACAGGCTGCAATCAAGGGTACGACCATGGCAATGACGAAGAGCACTGCGGCGCGGCGCAAGAATTGCTGCTTCAACATGGGTTACTCCTTATAATCTGATTTTCTCGTACTTCAACACTTTATCCACTGTAGCAAAATTCCATAGCGACATGTTTCTTGTCTAATCTACGATTATTTTGGTGCCGTGAATTTAGGTATTCGTAACTCTGAATGTTAGCGTAACTTTGGGTAGATGTCAACGATTCAATTGATTATTGGTGCTGATTTATAGATCAATCTAGCGATTAGTAAGTATTTTGTCATTATTTACACACAATATTCTTTATACCGGCTATGTATGCGTAAAAACTAACCTGATGACCAAAAAATTGCTGTGTGTAGGTATTTTTATTTACAATACAAGCGAATAATTCATATGATTTTGTGTCGATTTCGAATCAATAGCGTACAATTTTGCATAAAATTATCTGACATCCTCTTTCGCGCGCACTATTTGTCAAGTGAGTTTGGTGCGGGCGCGTATTGTTTTTGTGCTATTTTCATCCTTGACACACAAAACGACATATGGTAGCATAGATATACGTTATTTAGTGATGTTCCCCACTGCGTACTACTATATATTGTGTTTCTTTAGCACAACAAATATATTGAGCGCAATGAATTAATGCTACAGTATGTAGTATTTTCTTGTTTTTTGGCACTAGATAGCATTAAACTGCCGCACGAACAGGTGCGAATTGTTGGTGAACTGTAATCTTACAAGGTAAATGGAGGCTGGGTATGACACTGGAAGAGACGGTAGCGGCGGAAGCAGAGTTGACTGCGTATCATGATGATGCAATACAAGCGCCAACGACGATTGTAAAGCGAGATGGTCGTACAGTGGTGTTTGAGGCTGAGCGGATTCACAATGCCATCACGCGCTGTTTTCAGAGTTTTGGACGTGATTCAAACACGCCCGTAAAAGAATTGACGCGACGTGTCGTCAATATTGTGGCAGCCAAAGCCACTCGTGGTATGCCCAGTGTCGAAGAAGTGCAAGATATTGTTGAAATGGTGCTCCAAGCAGCGGGTGAATTCGAAGCTGCTAAGCGCTATATTTTGTATCGTGCTGATCGTGCCAAAGAGCGCGAGCGGCGCCCGGTACCCGACGATGTGCGTGCGGCATTTTCGGCATCGGATAAATACTTCCCCACACCGCTCCAGAAATTCCAGTTTTTTGATAAATATTCACGGTTCAACTATGATTTAGCCCGCCGCGAAACCTGGATCGAAACAGTCGATCGCGCCGTGAATTATCTGCATGGGATCGCTGGCGACCGTTTGCCCCGTGAAACCTACGAGCGTATCCGCACTGCGGTACTCGAAATGCGCGCCATGCCGTCGATGCGGTTATTGGCCATGGCTGGACCGGCTGCAGAGCGCAATAACATTGCCATCTACAACTGTAGCTACCAACCGGTCGAAAGCATTGATTCGTTCGTCGAAGCCTTGATTATTTCGATGGCGGGTTGTGGTGTCGGTTATTCGGTCGAAAGCAAATATGTTGAAAACTTCCCCCGCATCAAACGCCAAACCGGCGCTGCCCCATTGAACTATGTGGTCGAAGACTCCGCCGAAGGTTGGGCCGATGCGATGCGGGTCGGGTTGCAGATTTGGTGGGACGGTGGCGATATCCGGTTTGATTTGTCGCAACTGCGCTCCGCTGGCGCCGCCTTGCGCATCAAGGGTGGGCGTGCCTCAGGTCCTGAGCCACTCCGTCGCACACTTGACTTCATGCGTCGCAAAGTGTTGTCACGCCAAGGTTCGTTCTTGCGGCCGATTGACGCCCACGACATGATGTGTGTGGTTGGTACGGCTGCGGTGTCGGGTGGCGTGCGTCGTACTGCCATGATTTCGTTGTTTGATCCCGAAGATACCGAAATGCTTCAATCCAAGAGTGGTGATTTCGAACACGAAAACAGCCACCGCTGGAATGCCAATAACTCGGCTGTATGGCCGGTGGGTGGCTTGACCCAACAATCATTCATCCATCAATTCATGGAAATGGTTGATTCGGGTCGTGGCGAGCCCGGTATCTTCAATCGTGAGGGCGCCAATACCATGAAGCCTGCCCGCCGCAAAGATGCTGATTTTGGTACCAATCCCTGTGGCGAAATCAATCTGCGCCCGTGGCAGTTTTGTAATTTGACTGCGGCAGTGGCGCGGGCTGACGATACCTTCGAAACCCTGCGCGAAAAGGTTGAAGTGGCTACCATTATCGGGAGCATTCAGTCGATGGCCACCAACTTCCCCGGTTTGCGCCCCATGTGGAAGCAAAACTGCGAAGAAGAACGCTTGCTCGGTGTCGACATCACTGGTCAAATGGATAGCTTGGCTGCCCAAGACGCCCAATTCAAACGCCAACTGCGCGAAATTTCGATTGAAGTCAATCGCGTGACGGCTGCCGCGTTGGGAATTAACCAATCGGCATCGATTACCTGTGTCAAGCCCAGTGGTAATTCGTCGCAGTTGTTGAATTGTGCGAGTGGCTTGCACCCCCGTTGGGCGCCCTACTACGTCCGCAACGTGCGCGTGTCGATCCACTCCCCCATCTACAAAGTGTTGCGCGATTCTGGCGTCCCCATGGACCCCGAAAACGGCCAAAATGTGGACAACGCCACCACCTGGGTCGTCCACTTCCCCATGAAGGCGCCTGAAGGTGCTATCACCCGTAGCGATGTCAGTGCCATCCAACAGTGTGAGTTCTGGTTGCAAAACAAACTCTTCTGGACAGAACACAACCCATCCGTGACCATCACCTACAGCCCCGATGAAGTACTTGAAGTGATGAAGTGGGTCTGGGAGCATCGTGAACAAGTAGGTGGCATGTCCTTCTTGCCCACATTTGATGCCCAATACGACCAAATGCCGTATGTCGAAATCGCCAAGGAAGAATACGAGCGCCTCGCCGCTGAATTCCCCGAAATCGATTTCAGCAAGGTATGGCGCTACGAAGAGAGCGATCTCACCAACGCCGCCCAAGAATTGGCGTGTGTCGGTGGATCGTGTGAAATCTCGTTGACCTAGACTGACCTGACCGAAACGTCCCGCGCTCGATGCAGAGCGTGGGACGTTTTTTTGTGCCCTGCTATTTTTATGGAAAACGTGATTGCGTTGTGGTTGTATGCCACACAACCAAAATGTGCGATGATAGTGCGGGAACTCAATACGAAGGAGCAAATCCATGAGTGCAAAATTTGGTGTGTTTGTCCCGCAAGGCTGGCGTATGGATCTAGTCGAAATTCGCGATCCGCTAGCCCAATACGAAGCGATGACTGCAGTCGCGCGTGAAGCCGAAAAGGCCAAGTTTGATTCGATTTGGGTGTACGACCACTTCCACACGGTACCGACGCCCGAAATCGAGACGACATTTGAATGTTGGTCGATTACCGCTGGCCTGTCACGTGACACCAAAAGCATCAAGATTGGGCAAATGGTGACGTGTAATGGCTATCGCAACCCGGCGTTGCTGGCCAAGATCGCCTCAACTATTGACGTGATGAGCGCTGGGCGCTTGTTGTGTGGCCTCGGTGCCGGTTGGTACGAGCACGAATGGCGCGCCTACGGCTACGGTTTCCCCGAAGTGCCGGAGCGTATGCGGGCATTTCGTGAGGCGGTCGAGATTGTCGTCAAAATGTGGACCGAAGAAAAACCGACCTACCAAGGGAAGTTTTATACCATCAACGAACCCATCAACGAACCCAAAGGTATTCAAACGCCCCACATTCCGTTGTGGTTGGGTGGCGGTGGCGAAAAAGTCACCCTCAAGTTGGTGGCCAAGTATGCGCAAGCCTGTAATGTGGGCGGCGGTGATCCCGTATTGGTAAGCCAAAAACTTGCCATTCTGAAAGAGCATTGTGAGACATTGGGTCGCTCGTACGATGCCATCACCAAAAGTACCAACATCAACGTGTTTATGCTGAAGCCAGGTGAAGATGCCGAGCAAGCCACTGCCAAGGTGCGGGGTGCGACCAGCCTCGAAAACTACAAAAAGAACGTGGTGGTCGGTACTGCAGATGCAGTGACTGCCAAAATCGATTCGTTGTTGGCAGCGGGAGCTGATTATATCATTGGGTATTTGCCCCGCGTGGCGTACGAGCCTGAGCGTGTCCAACAATACGCTGATGTGCTCAAACAATACGCATAGGTGAATCGTGACGTCAGCCCCACCGCGCAATCGTGCACGGTGGGGCTGACAGGATGTATTTGTACAATAAACCACCCCTCTGCACTAGGAGTAGTGCAGAGGGGTGGTTTCACGAGTGGGGATTATTGGGGGTCGTTGGTTGTGTCAGGGAGATCGCTTTTCAACGATTCCAACATGGCGAGCACGTCAGCATCAGCGGGTTTGACCGTTGGTGTGGCGCGTTGGCGTGCGGGCTTGGTTGGGGCGGCTGTTGGTTGTGTTTCCTTTTCGGGATCAACCGTTGCCACGACGTCAGCTCCGACAGTGACTGCTTCGTATTCTGCTTCGTTGTCGGCGCGTTCGTTGTCTTCGGCCAAGCTCCGGCGTTGGGCTTCGGCCAATTCAGCGGCAGCCAACTCGGCAGCGGCGACTTGGCGACGAGCTTCGGCGCCGGTACCGGCTGGGATAAGCTTGCCGATGACGACGTTTTCTTTGAGACCACGTAAGTAGTCGATTTTGCCGGTAATGGCAGCCTCGGTAAGCACGCGGGTGGTCTCTTGGAAGGAGGCCGCCGACAAGAAGCTGTCGGTTTCGAGTGAGGCTTTGGTGATACCAAGCAACAGTGATGAGGCGGTTGCGGGGATGCCACCTTGGGCCCAAATTTCGGTATTGACACGGGCAAACTCACCAATGTCGACACGCTCGCCGGGCAGGTAATGGGTATCACCGGCTTCGTTGATGCGTACGCGGCGGAGCATTTGGCGAATGATGACCTCGAGGTGCTTGTCATTGATGCCTACGCCTTGGGGGCGGTACACCTTTTGGGCTTCCTTGAGCATATAGGTCTGCAAGGCGTCGCGCCCTTGAATCTCGAGCAGCTCTTGGGGATGGGCCGACCCTTCAGTCAAGAGTTGACCAGCGACCACACGACTGCCATCACTGACTTCTTTGCGGAGGCGGGCGTTTTGGGCGATGGGAGTATCGATGGCATCTTGGTAGTTGCTGACGATATTGATGATGCGCCCAGAGATGTTAACCACACCGTGTTGGCGAGCGCGCAAGGCTTGCTCGCGGATTTCGGTGTTGTTGCTCCGGGCAATGATGTCGCCCTTGTTGACTTGGGCACCATGCTCAACGGTGGCGACGAAATGATCAGGCATGATTTGCTCGTCGTAGACATTGCCTTCGTCGACGATATGCAAATATTGCTGTTGATTCTTTTCGCCATCTTTTGAGCGGTTAAGCATGCCATCTTGTTCGGCGAGGACGGCCCGGGTTTCTGCTTTGACACGCGCCTCGAAAATTTCGATGATACGTGGCAACCCCTGGGTGATGTCGTCTGCCGACGCCACACCACCGGTGTGGAAGGTACGGAGCGTGAGCTGTGTACCGGGTTCACCGATTGACTGGGCAGCGATAATCCCGACGGCTTCGCCGATTTCGACCAACTTACCGGTGGCCAAATTACGCCCGTAACACTTGCGACAAATGCCATATTCGGCTTGGCAGTGCAGTGGGGTGCGGATAAATACGTGGGTGACGCCGCTGGCATAAAACGTCTCAGCAACTTCTTCACGTACTTCATCGCCAGCAGTCACTAATATGGTGCCGTCTTTGGCGACGATGTCTTGGGCAGCGATACGACCAACGGCACGTGAAGGCATCTTCCAGTCCATTGATTCATCATCGTTGTCGAGGGTATGAAGCAACAAGCTGTCGTTTGAGCCACAGTCGTCGGTCGTCACAATGTTGTCTTGGGCGACGTCGATGAGACGACGGGTCAAATAACCGGCGTCTGCAGTACGCAAGGCGGTGTCGGCCAACCCTTTACGACCACCGTGGGTTGATACGAAGTATTCAAGCACCGTCAAACCTTCGCGGAAGTTCGATTTGATCGGCAATTCGATGATTTTGCCGGTGGGGTCAGCCATCAAACCACGCATCCCAGCCATCTGGGTCAACTGATTGATGTTACCGCGGGCTTTGGAACGCACCATCATCGACACCGGATTGAACGGTTGCGCATCATTGGCTTTGCGCACCAACCCCGTCATGGTTTTGCTGGCTTCGGTCCAAATCTGCACTACTTGGTTGTATCGTTCTTTGTCGGTGGTAAGCCCACGACTGAAACGTTTTTCGGCGGCGGTGCGTTGTGCTTCGGCGTGCTGCATGATGTCGATTTTGTTGTCAGGCACCTTGATGTCTTGTACGCCGACGGTCATCCCACCACGCATGGCGTAATGGAAGCCCACCGACTTGATTTTGTCGGCTTGTTCGGCAGTACGTTCTGACCCGTAGTAACGCAACAATTCTTCGTGGCTGAATTGACGGCTGGGGTACATGGCCCGAATCGTGTCGAGATTTTCCTCGGTGAGGTTTTCGGGGGTGGTGTACCACTTATAGCAGTCAGCGATGATGTTTTTGAGACCATCTTTGACCACTTCATGGTTGCGGTATTGCAACGGTGGCAACAATTCACGGTTGAAAATCAAGCGCCCGACGGTGGTTTCGAGGAGCATACGCGGCGTGCCATCATCATCGGGTTTCAGGTGGCGGACTTCGCGATCGTTCTTTTCACCACTGAGTGTGACACCACGCATCCGCACACGAATGGGGGCTTGGATGTCGACCACCCCTTTATCAAAGGCCAACAAGGCTTCGTCGCTGTCGGTAAAGACTTTGCCGGCACCCTTGGCGTCGTCACGGACGATTGTCAAGTAGAAACAACCCAACACGATGTCTTGGGAAGGGGTGATAATCGGGTCACCCGTGGCTGGCGACAAAATGTTGTACTTGGACAACATGCGCAAGCGTGCTTCTTCTTGGGCTTTTTTGGACAATGGTACGTGCACGGCCATCTGGTCACCGTCAAAGTCGGCGTTGAAGGCGGTACAGACCAATGGGTGCAATTGAATGGCCGAACCCTCGATGAGATTGGCTTCGAAGGCTTGGATTGACAGACGGTGAAGCGATGGGGCCCGGTTAAGCAACACCAAGTATTCCTTGATGACCTCTTCGAGCACGTCCCACACTTCGGGCTTGACCCGCTCGACCAATTTCTTGGCAGCTTTGATGTTGCTAACCACCCCGTTGGCAACCAAACGTTGCATCACAAAGGGCTTGAACAACTCCAATGCCATCTTTTTGGGCAAACCACATTGATGAAGCTTGAGGTTGGGTCCAACCACGATGACCGAACGACCCGAATAGTCCACACGCTTACCGAGCAAGTTTTGCCGGAATCGACCTTGCTTGCCCTTGAGCATGTCGCTGAGTGACTTGAGGCGGTGTTTGCCTTTGCCACTAACGGCACGACCACGCCGGCCATTGTCGATGAGGGCATCGACGGCTTCTTGGAGCATGCGCTTTTCGTTGCGTACGATGATATCGGGGGCATTGAGCTCCATCAAGCGCTTGAGACGATTGTTGCGGTTGATGACGCGGCGATACAAATCGTTGAGGTCTGAGGTGGCAAAACGACCACCGTCGAGTTGCACCATCGGGCGCAAATCGGGAGGGATAACCGGCAACACCGTCATAATCATCCACTCGGGTTTGTTGCCACTTTTGCGGAAGGCCTCGACCACACGCATGCGCTTGGTCAACTTCTTGCGCTTGGGACTATTGTTCGAGCTACTGATTTCGGATTGGAGTTGTACGGCCAAAGTATCGAGGTCAACGGTACGTTCAATCAAGCCTCGGATAGCGCTAGCGCCCATCTCTGCTTTGAATACGCCGGTGCTCTTGGGTGCAATCTCACACAAATCACGATAATCGGATTCGCTGAGGATGCGCTTGAGCCGAATTGCGTCGAGCTTGTCAAGGCTCTGCTTCTTTTCTTTGAGGAGCAGATCCTTCTCGCGGTCGAGCTTTTCGTCGATGCGGTTATGTTGGTCACGGGCGGCCTGCTCGCGTTGTTCACGGGCGGCACCACGCATCAAGTTGTCGTCATCGAGGCGTTGGCTTTGGGCTTGGCTTTGAGCATCGAGTGCCGCCAGCTCACGCTCGTAGAATTCATCGAGTTGGTCGATGGTCGTTTCGCTGATTTTGCGGCCCTCTTCAACGAGGACTACACTGCGGAAGAGGATTTCTTCGTCGGCGATTTCTTCATCGCGGATTTCGAGGTCTTCACGTAGTTTTTCGTAGTCTTGTTTGAGCACGCGCTTTTGGGCGTCGATGTTGCTGATGACGTTGTCTGAGGTGACTTCTGCTTCGACATCAACTACTGGACTTGGTACGTTAATCCGTTGCAAATCAGTGGTCAGACCGGTCGCAATGGCGCCTTGCTTGTCTTTGGCGTCGATTTCGAGACTGGCGATGCGGTCATCGTACTTGGCTTCGAGTTCGGCGCGGATTTCGAGGCGGGCTTCGTCGTCGATATGCGTGACA
>CAISXI010000130.1 GCA_903889425.1 uncultured Roseiflexaceae bacterium
GTTATGCCATTGCACAAACCATGCAGCGCTATTCCCCGACGACCCAAATCAAAAATTCGTGGGAATTGACCAAGCTCAGTGGTCATTATTCATTTCGCACCGAAGTGAATCAATATACCAATCCTGAACCACGCATCAGTAATTATGGGGCTACTGCCAGCCACATGCATTACCGCATCGAAGGCAATACCGACGAATCGACTCAGACCACCGAAATATTGATTACCAACATTACGGCCGATGGCGAATCCAAAATCGCCATCCGGCGGGTACGTGGGCACACCTATGTGATGCAACCCGACCTGACCTGGCAAGAAGTCAAAACCAGCACTACCCCGAGTCAATTGGGGAGCTTAAGCTATTTGGCGGGGATGAGTACCGCCACGCAAGTAAATGCTAATTCCTATAATTTTGCTTACGACGGTCGTGCCTACGTGGCAAATATGCAACGGCTGCTCAACATCGATGCAAATCATGGGATTCGTTATGAGGATTCGTTTACCGAGATTACTCGTTCCCAACAAGCAATCGAGACCACCGGCAAGGGTGAACTCCATACAGACGGTGATGGGTTGCCGGCGACGTTGTCGCTTAATCTGACCATGCCGCCCAACAATCGTGAAGTAGCCAAGCGACTCATGATCCAGACCACTTTTTTTGGGTATGCCCGGACTGGTTTGGCATTACAAGCAGCCATCCATGATCCCATCCATCAACTGAGCCGCTTGCTTGGTGCCAATGCAGCCCAGGTGCAAGCGTGGTTTTTTACGGCTGTTGCCTTGCTAGTGTTGTGTCTGGGCGTGGTCTTGGTGCAGTTGTTTGGGCGGCGGATGTACTTCCCAATCACGGTTATCGTGATTGCAATGACGATTTATCAGCCATATGCGACGATTCCGGCCAGTCAAGCGGCAACCAATAGTACGACGCAACCGACCCCCATCCCGGCGGCAGAAGCCAATCAGACCCCGCCGAAACCATTCAATCCGTTGATTTCGCCATTGGCGCAACCCATGGGGATTGCCTTGCCGGCGGCGGGGACCAGTAGCCCCGACATGACTACCATCACCACCAATCAACGCAGTGTAGAGCCTGAGACGAGTACCGATTGTAAAGCGCTGACTGATGCTGACAGAACTACCGATACTGATGGTGATGGGCTCACGAATGCCCAAGAATGTCAGTACCACACTATTTTGAATAATAAAGATAGTGATGCAGATACATTAACTGATCTCCAAGAAATTCGGTTGGGAACCGATCCCAATACATCTGATACTGACGGTGATGGGATTACTGATTTCGTCGAAGTCACCATCCCGACGGTAATCAATGGCCAGGCGTTTTACACCTCCCCATTCGAACGAGATACCAATAACGATGGCTTGCAAGATGGACTTGAGTGTGTGCAACATTTAAAAGGCGTAATTAATCTGAGTAGTCCCCAAAAATGTACGGTAACCACTGGAAATGTGCCTGATTTTCTGAGTGTTGACAATGATGCAGATGGCGTTTCCGATAGTAATGACATAATGCCGTATCAATGGTCAGGTGCTACTGCGTATACAAGTGAAAACCCGTTTAAATATAGTGTGACTGGTGCTCAGGGGACGACGAACAGAGTGCCATTGACCCTCGATATACAAATCCGCCCAAAGAACCCCGACTTTTTATATGCCAATGATGCGGTATATGCATGGCCAGTGGGTGATACTGCAGGGCAAATCCAGCACACATTTGAAACGACATTCAAAGACCCGAAAAACCCGATATATAAATCAACGAGTGATAACGCTGGCAATGGCAACATGCGGGTCACCGCCGTGCTCGAGATTCAGGTACCGATAAATCAAACTAGTAATACGTTCGGCGGGTTGCCAGTCTTCCCTGGTTGTGGTGATCGCACGACACTCACTGCAACTTGTCAACAAGGGAGCGAATTAGTCAAAGGTGACACGAAACCGGCGTGGCTTGATGTGGCCAAACTGGCGAAATATAATATGACGGCGTCATGGGGCCGCGATCCCAATAACGCAATCGATGACAAATTACTGGTATTGAATGTGCCACTGCAACCGGTATACAACAGTAGTAAATCAATTGTGGCATACAACGCTACGATAATGTATGAACCCGCCCTCAATCAAGTTATTAGTGAGCAAAAGGCTCGCCTGCAGTGGATTGTGACGTCGCTCCAAGATAAATGTGAAATAGATCCTGTAAGTAAGAGTTGTAATAGTGCCCCACGCACAGAGTTCATTGGCAATGTGCAAACCTACTATGATGATTTTGTGATTACCGGGCTCCAAGCCAGTGAATTACTCGGCGAGACTCATGCGGTATTTTATGAGGATGCCAGCAAACCAACGGTGTTGAATAGTGCCCGGCGTTTGCATATTGCCCGTTTGGCTGGGGTTTTGGGAGAACACTTTGTCGATAAACCCAACTACAAAATGGAAACTAATGCTAATTGTCAAATAAATCAGGCGACGTGTACCTCAATAACAGATATTTTTAATCAAAATAATAAACTAATGGATCCAAAATATTTGCATGGAATTAATACGAGTGCTATCAAAAATAGTATATTTACCTATACTGATAATCTAGATGCTACCAAACTCTATATTACAGATATTCATACACTCCTCGATGGCATGATTCCGGCGGCAGCGCGCACGACATGTGGGGCTTCGACCGCACCCAATTGTCGGCCTGGCGTGGTCGTAGCCAGCGAAATAAAGAAGCGTTCTTCGAATGCCATCACCCTTAGTGCTACCACAACTAATGCAATTACGATTGATCCTGCAGTAAAAGTGACCCGTGCGAGTAGTGGTGCCATTTGGCGCTACGATACAACCAATGCTAAGTGGGTGATGGTTGATGCTGGCGATTATGATATCGAAAAAAATAGTATCATGCAGAGTATAAACCTTGCTGACACGACAGACAAGCCGGCAACTATTGATGTGAATACCTGGCAAAAATGGTTGACAATTATCCCACAAAGTGTGCTTGTCAATCTGCAACGTAGTTTTGTGATGGTCTATGATCAGGCAACTCTTTCTAATGCTGTTGCTAAGGGGATTCGTAGTGATGCGACTGTCTGGAATAATTGGGGTGCATTTACGCGTAAAGCGGTGGTGTTGCTCCAGCCGATTGTGCAATACATCGTTGATACAACGCCATACAATTTGCAATCACCGTATAATATGGCAACGAAAATTGAAAAGGTGAAAAACGATTTCTGGTCTACGTACAGTAATACTCAGGAAACGGCGTTGTCAACCGCAGGAATTGCAGTTGGCGCTAGCGTTGGTTGGATTACGGCAGTCTCAACTTTGATTTGGTTTGTTTCTGTAGATACGATTAAAAATAAAAAGACAACAGATGCACAAAAATTTACTGTGGTTACATACTCAGCTTTGTTGGTTACTGGCGTAGTAGCAACATATTTAATATTACGGTATTGCAATGATGTTGGTACAGCGATGTTGGCTCAAAAGATCACCACATCAGTCATATCAGTAATTAATACGGCTATTGAATTAAAAAATTTATATAATTCATATGATTCGATTGGTAAATTTGGTTTGTTTAATATGAACTCTCTTGGACAATCTCTAAGTGTAGGCGCATATGTAATGGCATTCCTACAAATTGGTTTTTCTATCACAATGGGCATCTTAAATATTATTAGTGCAAAATATGAATTCCAACGATTGAATGCTGGGTTCACGATGGTTGGGGAAATTGCATCTACTGCCGTTATGTTTGGCTTACAGATTGCATTAGCATCGACAGGTATCGGTTTGTTGGTATTAGCGGTGATGGCAGTAGTTGATATGATTGCCACAATTACATGTAGCTTTCTTAGTCCCAAAGCACGCCGCAGCTCAGCAGCACAGTGGCTTTGCGGTGGAATTACTGGATTACTAACTAATTACCTAACTGTTTACAAAACTTCGGTTGCGATAGACCGTGATGACCCCTATTCGTATCAGCAAGACACTAAATCATCAATCGCATTAGAAAAACCAGTACAGGGATATGTCAAAGACAATAAGGCTAATTTTAAGTTGACGATTACTGACTATATCGAAAAAATGCCCTTCCCGGCGGCGTGGCAATCGGCATTTTATTGGTGGCAGTGGGCTTATCTTGATGAACGGTCATCTGCATTTGATTACAAACTAGATTCGACAGACTACAACCTGAGTGGTGGCTTATCGATTGATGGTCAATTTGATAAGTGGAAAGAAAATCCAGATCGTAGCACCTATGATTTGCCATACATGAAATCAACAGATTTGTCTAGGTCACTGTATTTTGCTACGACAGGCATCAATCAACCCATGCCAGCTATGCGTTTGTCGACGGGGTGGAAGGTCCGGCAACAAACATGTATTTCGGTACCTATTCCGATGATTTGGCCGCCATTCTTTTTTTTGATTCCAGTTTGTTATATGGGCGAATTTGCGCAAGATGAGCATAAAGACATAAAAAAAGCCAATGAAATCATATATGACATTATGCCTGACACGTTTGCAAAGTTTATGGAAACGAAGCCAGGCAGTAGTGCGGGGACATCTACGTTTGCGTGGAATAACGACACTAGCACACTTAAATTCCCTGACTTTAAAGATGCGGATAATGATGGCGTCTTGGCTACTGCCGAAATTGTCAATGGTACATCTGATAAAAAATACGATACTGATGGTGACGGTGTTGATGATAAAGCTGAAATAACATTTGGTACAGATGCAAAAAAGCAAGATACCGATGGCGATGGGTTGAGTGATCTCGAAGAAATTCAATACGGCACAGAAAAAAAGAATAAAGATAGCGATGGTGATGGCTTACTCGATAGCGAAGAAATTGTCCGTAATGTCAACGGCGTGCGTGTTGGTGGCTGGGAAGTCACCTATGACATCGTCAATGGCGTACCCCTAAAGACCTGGATGAGCTCAGATCCGTTGAATGCTGACGCCGACCAAGATAATCTGATTGATTTGCGCGAACGTATCCTCGGCACCAGTCCCTATGCCGTTAACAATGCTAACGTGCTGAGTATGAGCGATACCAAATTGAATGAAGCACTCAACCCCCGCGTATTGCTTGATTTCGAGCAGGGTATGTTGGGTGCGAATGGTGGTGTTGCTGGTGGTAACGCTACGAGTACGTTTAGCTGTGGTGCCCTTGGTTGTCCCAAAGCAGTTACCGATGTGGTGAACGGGCGTACAACCACGGTCGCAGATTTCGGTACAACTGGAAATGGGCTGTTGCTCAATTTGGGTACCCAACAAATCAGCCCCACATTTTCGGCGGCGTTTTGGGTGAAGCCGGTGCTTCAAGCAACTGCGGTAAGTCAATTATTGCGGATTGGTGAGGTAATTGTTTATCGAAGCAATTTTACCAGAGGAATTTGTGTTTCTGTATCTTCGATTTGTAGTAATGGCGGGGTACCAGACAATCAATGGACGCATGTAGCGCTGGTTTCTGACGGGAAATTTATCAAAATCTACATAAATGGGGTGCAAACACAGATTCATA
>CAISXI010000131.1 GCA_903889425.1 uncultured Roseiflexaceae bacterium
AGCGTCATTCCATGCCGGTTGCGTGCAACCGTAGCGTGGAATCTTCATGGGCTTGCCAACGGATGATCATCTGTCTCGCACAGAGGGCGCGGAGGCCGCGGAGCTGCTCATTATGTGGTTGTCACAGATGAATGCTTGCTCATGTGCAATGCGGTATGTCTCGCACAGGGCACGCAGAGGGCACGGAGACGGCACGTCTTACAGACGCAGTATGATTTCAATGAATGACGACGCGCCGCAGTATGCTGCGGCGCGTTGTTGATTCACTTCCTACTTCAAACTTCCTACTTCAAACTTCCTACGTCTACGGGGTTGGGTAAGCCGTCGCAGCCGGCGTGTTGGTGGGCGGGATTGGGTACGCAGTGGCGGTACGGCTGGCAGTGGCGGTACGGCTGGGGGTGCTGGTGACGGCACGTGCAGTCAGTGTCTGGGCATAGAAGGTTGGGCTACGACGGGCCAACATTGTCTGTGTGCTCCGTAAGTGGGTGCGGGTACGGGTGGCGGTGAATGTGTTTGCGATGAAGGGAGTCGCTGATGGCAGTGTTGCCGTTACAGTGGCTGTACTTGATCTGGTCGGTGTGGTTGAGTTGGTGGGAGTTCTGGTCAGTGTCGTTGTGCTCGACCTAGTGCGGGTATTTGATGGCACAAACCCTGGAATGATTGCGGTGCCTGTTGCGGCCAACGGCGTCTTTGATCGGACGTTGGTGGGTGACCTTGTGGCTGTCAGTGTGCGCGTAAATGTGGTGGTGGCTGTTGGTGATGGACAGCTACCAGGGGTAGCACAGGCTGTGGCTGTCAGGGTGGGCACTAGACTATCTGGGTTGGTATTGTTGTAGATTTGGATGACGGTGTTGGCAGATACGGCGCTGCCATAGAGCATTACGTCGTCAAGTGCACCGGTAAATCCACTCTTTGGCCAGACAGTGGCGCTACTGCTATAGCCGAGCATGAGTGGATCGTTTATCGCTGGGAGTGCGATTGTCGCTTCGGAATATAACTTGGCATTCATATAAAACGATAGCTTTTGCGTGGTTGGGTTGTAGCTACAGGCGAAGTGATACCAGCGGTTAAAGACGGCGTTTTCACTTTCGACAATAACCGGTGCAGTAGCGGTATATCCCGCACATAGTGGCATATAACCGGTACTATCTGCACGTAAACCAACAGACATGCCTTGACCCGTTGCGTTGGTTTTTGTCATAAAGAAGTCATTGCCACTCGCCGAAACAGCGCTGACATTGGCCCAGAATGCCACCGTAAATTCACTCGTTGATGCGGGTGCCGTAAGGGCTAATTGCTGGGCACTATTATTGCTAAATATTGCTGCTGAACCATCATGAGGCACGAGACTGCTTGCTTCTGGTCGCCCAAAAACCGGGCATTTGTTGTTGCTTGCGTCACACCGCATGGTGCCACCGTTTGGCGATATGCTTTGGAGTTGGGTTTCGATAATCAACCCGTTGATTTTAGTGCTTTCATTGAGGGGCGTTGTCCCATTGAGTTCTGCACGGGTAAGCACACGATTGAAGATGGCGACTTGACTCAGTTCGCCATTCACCCCTTCCATGGTATCGTAGCGCCGACCGATGATGAGTGGGGCGGCGGGTGGGGTAAAGGCTCCACGCACAATATCTTGACCGATGATTTGGGCATCGCGCCACAGGGTGCGGATGCGTGAAGTGGGGTCAAAACTACAGGCATAGTCGTGCCATTCTTGGTCGACATACCAGCTGGTACTACGCAGGTCATCACCATAGAAGCTACAGTAGGGACGATTTTCTCTGTCGACCCCTAGCACCAAATATTGGCGTACGCCACTGGGATTGCCTAGACTGGCGATTACGTCTGGGCGATTGAGGCCGTCGCGGCGCATCTGGGCCCGGATGGTAAAGGGCACGCCGTTGAGGTTGATGGAATTTGACGAAATCAGCTCGGTGTTGAGGCTATTGTTAAAAGTGAGGGCCTGTGAATTACTCGAGTTGAGTGTGGGGCAGGCTTGTGGTGACCCACAGCTGAAGGTGACTGGGTTGCCAGTGACGACCACTTCTGCGAAACCGAGATACCCTGTTGCATCACGTTGGATGCGTACATAGCGGGCTTTGGTTCCCGCAGGGAATGTCGCCGTTTCGATAGTGCCGGCCGGTGTCTCACAGGCAGTTTGGCTATCACAGACGAGCGTTTTCCAGGTGACTACACTGGTTTTATTAGTGGCCATGTTTGTGGATGTTGCGAGATCCGTATTGCTCAAAAACACGACTGAGGCATCGATGCGGTCCATGCAGCAATCAGTGCGATTATAGACCGTGACACTACTAATGTCTTTTATACTGCCCAAATCGACTTGCCACCACGGATTCTCTGTTTCATCGGTGTGTGCTAATGATGAATCCCATGAATTGGGTTCATACCAATTTCCCATCGTGTTGCCATCGATGGCGCGATTGGCATCGTGTCCTTCAAATACTGAAGATTGTTTGGCAGTCAGCCCCGTATTGTGGATTTGGGGTGCGCCATTGAACACTTGTGGTTGGCTAAAATCAGCCATGGTGTACCAGGCAACTTGATTGGTGACGAATTCGGCAGTGTTGGCGCGGGCGGTCATGGTGGGCATCGGTACTGCAGTGTTAGTGGGGACGATGGTGACGGTGGGACTGCCGTCTTCGACAAAGACAGCGATTACTGTGTTGCCGGTAAAGATGTTGGTGATGTGGTGGGCCAGATTGACTTCGTAGAGTGCATCAAGCGTTGCGCTAGAATAATCCCCCCAGGCCACGGCAGTGCCGTCATTCATGAGTGCCATACTTTGCTGTTCACCTGCACTAATGGCAATCACATTGCCAAGGGTGGCGTCGTACGGTGGGTCTGCTTGGCCATAATCATTGCTATTGGCGCCCCAAGTGACGACTTGGCCGTCGGCACGTAAACCGAGGATGTGATAGTCGCCGGCCTCAATTTCGATGAGCGTAGTGGCCCGGGCGGGGATGGTGGCCACACCTTCATTGTTGTTATTGGTAATGACTTTGACGCTGCCATCATTAAGCAGTACGACGGCAAAATCACTTCCTGCCGCAATATGCTTGATGTTGGGGTATTGGGTCAGATTAAACTGATTGGACCACACCCGACCATCGAGGGTGAGTACCATCATGTGGGTGCCCCGTATGGCGATTTCGGCCACATACTGTTGGAATGCGGCAGGGATGGTGTCGGTGATGTCGGTGGGGGGTTCAAACATTGTACATGGCGTCCATGCGCGTACTGTCCGATCTAGCCGTAACAGCATGCCATAGGTACCGAGCGCCACATGATGAACTTGTGTGGTGAAATCTGCGTTTGGTAGCGGATTATCTAAGCACATCCAGTTAATTACATTGAGGGTATTGGAGTCTCTTACATAAGCTCCCGTACCGGCTGCAAATGCAGCCGATGACCCATTAAAGTCGTCCCATTTTACTTGGTTCAAGATGATGAGATCGTTATGTACTGGTGCGCCACTCATCGGTGGTACTACCGGGAGTACTGGTGCGGTTGGGGCGGCGGGAACAGCGGTTGGTTGTGGCTCAAGGATTTGTTGTGACAATGCCGCACTAAATGTCTTCCCACCAGTGACCATGAAGGGATGCCACAAATTCGTGGGAACCTGATCTTGGCCATTTGAGTTCATCCCCCAGCTGACGACTTGCTTGCTGTCGCTAATGGCGAGTAAGTGCATTTCGCCGGCACCAATTTGTTGGAAAATCCCCGCAGGGAGCGTGCGTTGCTCGTAATCGTTTTGGCCGATGACGATGATACGACCGCTCCGCAGCAACAGCAGGGTGTTTTCAGCACTGGCAGCGATATCAATGACGTTTCGATATGTCACGACATCTGTTTGTCCGGCGTTATTGCGTCCCCATGCAAACACGACGTTGTCGCGCCGTAGGGCCACGGTATGCCAGCCACCGGCAGCGATTTTGACAATACTCGTAAGAGATGGTTGATCGAGTTGCCCGTACGTGTTATCCCCCCAACTTTGCACGCT
>CAISXI010000132.1 GCA_903889425.1 uncultured Roseiflexaceae bacterium
AAAAAGTACTGAATCGCGCCCATCCCAAAATCAACGCAGCCGGGGCGTTTTTGTCTGTGGATGTGTTTGGTTTTACGACCGAAGGACCGATGGGCATTATCGGGCAGAGCTTACCCATTATGGCCGAAACGACCGACTATGTCTGTCCAATGGTCTATCCTTCGCACTATGGTACCGGCTACATGGGCTTTGATAATCCGGCGGCACATCCCTATGATATCCTTTTGGGCACCATGCAATTGGGGCTCAAACAAATACCCGATAGTCGTGCCCGTCTTCGCCCGTGGCTCCAAGATTTCACGTTGATTTGGGTGCCCGACAATATGATTGTTGAGTATGGCGCCGCAGAGCTCCGCGCCCAAATCAACGCAGTTGCTGACGCCAAAACAGGCGCGGGCTGGCAACTCTATAGTTCAGATAATACCTACACCTACGAGGCATTGAATCCATAGTTGAGATAATTGGTTCATCCAACCCATGGAGGTGATACCCCCATGGGTGCTTTGGAGCATCGTTGTCATGCAATTGCCACTTTCGAATCATGCAGTCATCGTATTTAGTCGATGGACTGGACTGCTCTGTACTGCAGCACTGTTGTTTTGGCAACAACGTGCCGTCGATATGTGGGGTGTCTGGCTCGCACTGGTATTGTTGACCACCGCACTGACGATTACCGTGCAACCGGTTGTGCGTGGGGTGGTGCGGCAACCATGGCTGATGGGGTTCGACGTGTTTTTGGCGGCGGTGGTGGTGGTAGGTAGTGACCCATGGAATAGTCCTTTTTTGTGTTATGCCTGTGCCGTATTAGTGTTGCCGGCATTGGTGAGTGGCTGGCGCGGTGGTGCCATGGCGGGATTACTCTGCTCGGCATTGATTTTGGCCTTGATGTATTCACTCGATGTCGCCTTTACGAGTGATTTGCCACATATGTGGTTGCGTTGGGTGGTGGTGGTGATTGCACCAGCACTAATCGGCGCAGGTATTCCGCAAATTATTCCGCGAGTCCAAATGGCGTTGCCGATTATTGCGCCGCCGGCGTGGTCAACGTTTATTCCTCCTGCCCCGGCGTTGTTTGATGGATTGTGGACCACTCGCACCCCCGCCCCTCGGCGCGCTGGACGGAAATCAACAACGCGTACCACCGATGTTGCAGTGCGGACTGAGGCGTTGCGCGTCGCGTTAAATCAACCGTTGCCAATGACTGATGACGTATCGGCGATTTTGCCCGAACTCATAAATCGCTTCGAACGCCATACGTTGATTGCGACACGATTTGCCGTATTAGGGCGACCGCAAGAATTACCTGATATTTATCTGCCTTTGCTCCGCCGGATTGCCATTGAATCCCTATTGAATATCTCCCAACATACCAACGCCAATGAAGTAGTGGTGATGCTCCGTTATGACCCACGGGCAGTGACGGTATTGATTCATGATGATGGTCAAGGACTACCAGTGACGGGCATTCAGCGTGCTGGTCTGCATTCATTGCAGGCCTTGATGTATCGTACCAGTGAAATTGGTGGGCGACTCGAGGTATTCAATCATACCCCCGCCGGAGTGGCGGTACGGGTTGGGTTGCCGTTGGTTGTACAGGTGCTATTATGATGTCCCGTTTTGTCGTCCAACGCATATTATTATTGAGCGCAATTGGATTGCTGGTATTTGGGATGGCACAACCACCCGAACACGAATCAGAGTGGTTGCTCTGTTTGTGGCTGGCGGCTATCCCTGTCGCCATCCTTGGTCTCGGCGAAATCCCCCTACTCTTACGCGTCAACGATACACAGCGTTCACTACAGTCGTTAACCATTATCATTGCTATCGGCTTCGGCATGCTCTCGTTACAACTCCTGCGCAATCAAGTGATTTGGTCACGATATCTGGCTGACCGGGTGGTGGTCAATCAAAGCACCGGGGAAACATCGAGCAATGTACGGGCGTTGATGCTGTCGGCACGTACCTTCCGCGGATCAATGAGTGATCGCAACAAAACAATCCTGACTGACACGATTGTGGGCGCCGATGGGCGCACGGCTCGACGCTACCCTATCGATAACCCGAGTGCGTTTACCCCGGTGCTGGGGGTGGTGAATTCGCGCTACGGTGTGTCGGGGCTTGAGGCGAGTTATGCCGAGTATCTCACCGGTGATCGCAATATTATCGGGCGCTTTGTGCGCATGCTTAATGCCCAACCAGCCAAAGGCGACAACCTCGAATTGACCATCGATGCCTCCTTGCAACAAGACGTTGCTGCCATTTTGGCAGGTCGGGTCGGTGCGGGGATTGTGCTCGACCCTAGTACCGGTGCCGTACTCGCGATGGTGAGTACCCCCAGCTATAATCCCAACGATTTGACGAGTAATCTTGATGTGGACCGGCTCGCCGACCAAACCCGCATGGACGCTGCCTGGCAGCGACTACTTGACCCCGCCAATAATCAACCATTGTTGAATCGTGCCATCCAAGGCCGCTATCCGCCGGGCTCGACATTTAAATTAATCACAGCCTCAATTGCCCTCGAAAACGCCGGCGTCGCTCGTCCTGACGACATTACCTGTCCCGAACAACTCGAGGTTGAGCCGGGTGCCCCGCCTGTTGTCAATGCGATACCCAATCTGATGCAGTTTACCGGTGATCCAGCCAGCTTGCGCACGGTGATTGGGTTTTCATGTAATACGGCTTTTGCGCAATACGCCTTGCGCCTCGGGGCATTTCGGTTGTTGGCTGGTGCCGAGAAATTTGGTTTTGCGGTGCCGGATAAACCCGGCGAAGCTATTACCATGACTGATTTACCGACGCTTGCAAGTTTGATTTATAACAACGACAACTTCCTTGCCCGTTTGCCTGGGCTCGCCGATACTGGCTATGGTCAAGGTGAATTGCAAGTCACCCCCCTGCAAATGGCAATGGTGGCAGCCACCATCGGCAATAACGGTGTCTTGATGCGCCCCTATATTGTCGAACGGGTGGTACGGGCGAATGGGACCGAATTATACAAACACACCAGCTTTCCCGTCGGCCGCCCGATTTCGAACCGTAGTGCGACGATTCTCCGCGATGCCATGCGCTTTGCGGTCACTGATGGCTTTGGCAAAGCGGCCCAAACAGTCGAAGGGGTGGCAATAGGGGGCAAATCAGGAACTGCCGAATATGGTGGTCCCAATACCCACGCCTGGTTTGTGGCCCTCGCCCCCATCGAAAATCCGCGCTTTGCCGTGGCCGTGTTAATCGAAGATGGCGGCGAAGGCTCGGGCATCGGTGCGAGCCTCGCCGGCCAAATCTTGCGCGCGGCATTTACCCATATGCCGGTTGTCACGCCTGCGCCCTGAGTTTTTTCAATAAATAATTACCCTGAAGCAACAGGGATAAGGAGTCTGTCATGACCACGCGCCACGCCACGATTACCCGCACTACCGGTGAAACCGCCATTACCTTGACGTTGAACGTCGATGGTACCGGGCTTTGTGACGCCCATACCGGCATCGGCTTCCTCGACCATATGCTCACCTTGTTTGCCAAACATGGGTTGTTTGACATAACCGTCAATGCCAATGGCGACATCCACGTCGACGATCACCATACCGCCGAAGACGTCTGTATTTGTCTGGGTCAAGCGTTAGATTTGGCACTCGCTGACCGTCGTGGCATTGTGCGCACTGCCCATAGTTTTGTGCCGATGGATGAATCGCTGGGCTTTGTGGCGGTTGACCTCGGCGGTCGTCCCTATGCGGTGTTTGATGCCGAATTTGTGACGCCACGGGTGGGTAATTTGGGTACCGATTTGATTTTTCATTTATTTGAAAGCATCGCCATCCATGCCCGCATGAACCTGCATTGCCGCATCATGTACGGTAAAAACGACCACCACAAAGTTGAAGCGCTGTTTAAAGCTTTTGGGCGGGCACTCGATGCCGCCACCCGTATCGATCCTCGTTTGGGTAATGCCGTTCCTAGCACCAAAGGCGTGTTATAACAAAACGGTGGAACGCGGGATTGACCGCGTTCCACCGTTTACTGTGGCGTGAAATTATTCCGTGCGCATGTGGATCCGGGGCGCCAAAATCATGAGTCCCCAACCCGCTATCCCTGCCAGTACACTGACGCCGAGCCAAATATGAATCGGCCAGATTACCACACTCGTGGCAGCAATCACGCCAAAATAGGCCAAACAGACACCGGTCGGCACCAGCACTGCACTGACGCGTAAGCGGAGTTGGAGCGGTTGGTCGCGCAACGCATAGGCGATGAACTCACAGACCACACCCGTGGCCAATGCCCCCCACCCAAAGCGATATTCGTCGCCCATCAAGGCAATCAACAAGGCGTTGGCAACCAATACAAACGTGAGTGCCCCATACGGCATGCGCTGGCGTTGCATCCAAAGAGCCACCCCGGCGGTGAGCATGGCATTGGCCAGCAATCCGACCACGCCCACCATGACGCCCGTATCACCTGACCGCACCGTTTCGGGCCAGATAATCCCGTAGGGGTGATTGAATTGCAACATGAAAGTCACCACACTCCAGCCCGCCAACGTGCTCAAAATAAACGGGATGCGTTGTAGGGCTGATTGTTGCGGGTTGTCGTTGCGGGCATTGGCTACCACCACAAAAAACATGCTCCCGGCCAATGCCAGATGGGGCGGGCTCAGCAGTGGTTCGATGCCGGTTTCGAACCCAAAGGTGGTGTGCCACCACAAATCAACAATCCCGGCGAGGGCAAAGAGTGGTGCGGCAATAATGCCAGTGCGGATCGACGCCGGCAAATCCCGTTGCCAGATTTTGCCGTTGAGGTGGGTAATCAGTACAATCAAGGCGAATGTCAGCGCTGACGCCAAATACCCCGAATAAAAGACCGCATGCCAGGGTGTAAAAAAGGTGTTGTCGACTTTGCCATGATTGTGAGCCCAGCCATCGAGGTAGATTCCTGCTAGGAACCACATGCTCCCAGGGACGAGGAGCCACGCCATGGCTTGCGGTTGATACAAGCGGGCAATCCAGCTGGTACGGGGTTGATTGACCTGGAGTTGTTCTGCGATCATATGCGTTCCTCGTGTGTCATTTGCACGGACTGCTCAGCAAATGTTGCCATGCCAAAGCCGATGGCCACCGCCATGACGACGACGCCACCCCAAACGCTGGGACTCCATGCCAAGTTACTCGTATATTTCAACAATAAAAAATACCCCAAGGCAAAACTGCCTGGCCATACCAATGCAGGTATGCGACTGGCGTGGCCACTTTTGCGACTGACCCATTCCGCCCATAACCCGATTACGAGCAACAACGCGGCAAAGCGCCATTCCCCTTTGCTGATGGCTTGACTGACCCCGAGCATGCCTGATGCCAGCGTAAATGCCCCAAATGGCGCATCGTGACGGCGCATCCACAGAAATACAATCAGCCACACACTAATAAATACCAAAAACCCACTCACTCCCAAGCCAATTACGGTGTCGCCACTATACAATTCGGCATAGACGGCGGTAAGTGGTGACACAAACATGAGGAGCGTGAGCATGACCACCGCTGCCATACTCCCTGCAATCGCCCCCAACCACGTGAGCTGTCCGTGGGCGTTGCGTTGTTGGCTAGGGATACTCACGAGTATCGCCAATACTGCCGCCAAGGCAATATGCGGCGGACTGAGCTGTGCCTGTAAATCTTGCTCAAAGCCAAATACGCTATGCCAAATCAAATCAGCAGCCCCAAACAACGCTACCAATGGTCCCATGCTCAATCCCAAGCGATGGGCGGCGAGTGGCGCAACCTTGCGGTAGCTGAGGTAGCCATACCATGCCACGCTCCCAAACAAGCCGGTATACAAAATCGCGTGCCAGGGCGTAAAAAACGTATTGTCAGTAGCGCCATGCACGTGCGCCCAGGCGTCGAGCGTCATCCCGGCAATAATGCAGAGCGCCAACCCGAATGAAATGCCATGATAGTGTTTCATAATTATGATTCTGTATAGGCGAACATGCATTTATCATAGCACACCACACGGTGAGCGCATTGGCGGTTGACCGTATGCGCCGCTGCCTGCTTGGGCAATGCTAGTCTGCGTTTTCAACGGGTATTGGTTCGGTGCCGGTAGTGTTGCGAGATTGACGTTACGTATTGCAGAATAACAATTGGCTATGCTAGAATACAAATGCTCCTACGCACAATTGTACTTGCGCCCAATACCTACGTATTGGTGGGCAACGATATCCTGTCGCAGTGGTGAGTTTGAGGCAATGTTGCCACATCCGTAACTTGAGATCAAAGAGGAACTCATGAACAAACTAACCATGTTCGAACAGTCGGCCGTCTGGATGGTCCTGGCGCTCTCACTTCTTGGCATTGTGTATGCCTTTATCTTGCGGGCCCAAATTATTGCCCAAGACAAAGGTACTGAACGGATGCAAGAAGTGTGGGGCTTCATTAAATCTGGCGCCAATGCCTACCTCAGCCAACAATTCCGTACCATTGTGATTTTGATTACGGTGCTCACGTTTGTGCTCGGAGCAAGTGTGCTGGTTATCCCTCCGACCCACGAAGCAGTATTGCGCTTTGGTGATGCCGAAACCGCCTTGTGGTGGGTGGCCATCGGGCGCGCGGTTGCCTTTTTGATGGGGTCACTCTTTTCGTATACCGTCGGGTATGTGGGGATGAATGTGGCTGTCGAAGGCAATGTGCGGGTGGCAGCCGCCTCGCGTATCGGCTATAACCCCGCCCTGCAAGTAGCCTACCGCTCGGGTACCGTCACCGGTATGTTGACCGTCGGCTTGGGACTGTTGGGCGGGACGCTTATTTTTATGGTATTTGATATCAGTGCTCCCGATGCCTTGCTGGGCTTTGGCTTTGGTGGTTCATTGATTGCCTTGTTTATGCGCGTCGGTGGTGGTATCTATACCAAAGCCGCCGATGTGGGTGCCGACCTCGTCGGCAAAGTCGAAGCCGGTATCCCCGAAGACGATCCACGCAACGCTGCCGTTATCGCCGACTTGGTGGGCGACAACGTCGGTGACTGTGCTGGCATGGCTGCCGACGTCTTTGAAAGCTTCGAAGTCACCATCGTCTCAGCCTTAATCCTCGGATTAGTGCTTGGCGACGCCACCAGTGGTACCATGGGTGACGGTAATTACGATATGCGCTACGTCATCTTCCCATTGATTTTGCGTGGTATCGGTGTGATTGCCTCGCTGATCGGCAACACTATTGTGCGTACCGATGAACAAAAGCGCGATGCCATGGGTGCCATGAACCGTGGCTTTTATTTAGCTGCAGCCGTCGCCGTGGCGGGGTTTGCGGCTATTACCCAATACTACATGATTGACCCGGCCACCGGCTTGGTTGACTGGAAGCCCTTCCTCGCCACGGTGTCAGGCGTGGTACTGGCCATCGCCCTCGACAAACTAACCGAATACTTTACCTCGACCCATTATGCGCCGGTCAAAGAAGTTAGTGCCGCCTCGCAAACTGGTGCCGCCACCAATATTTTGTCGGGGACGGCCTTGGGGATGGAATCCAGCACGTGGTCAGCCATTGTCATCGGTGTTGCTATTTTGGCGTCAGTGGTGATTTATGGTGGTGAACCGATTGCCACACAATTCACTGCAATCTTGTATGGGGTAGCACTCACCGGTATCGGTATGTTGACCCTCACCGGCAACACCATTTCGATGGACTCATTTGGTCCCATCTCTGACAATGCCAACGGTATCGGCGAAATGTCGGGTCTCGACAAAAACGCCCGTGCCGTCATGGATGATCTCGATGCCGTCGGTAACACCACCAAAGCCGTTACCAAGGGCATTGCCATTGGCTCGGCCGTGATTGCCGCCGTGGCGTTGTTCGGGTCGTTTTTGACGGATGTCGGCAAAGTCCAAGCCCAACTCGGCCAAGCCATCATGCAAGGGGTCAATGTATCGTCGCCGCTGGTCTTTATCGGCTTGCTGGTCGGTGGCGCAGTGCCCTTCCTCTTTTCGTCATTGATGATTCGGGCCGTGGCTCGGGCTGCCGCCGAAATCGTCAATGAAGTGCGGCGTCAATTCAAAATCCCCGGCATCATGGAAGGTACCGTCGTGCCTGACTATGCCCGGGCCGTCAGTATTTCCACAGCCGCCGCTCAAAAGGAATTGCTCGGTTTGGGGATTATGGCTGTCGTCATCCCGATGATTGTCGGCTTCATGCTGGGCGTCGAAGCCCTCGGTGGCTTCTTGGCTGGGGTGATTGTGTCGGGGCAACTTATGGCCGTCTATCAATCCAACGCCGGCGGTGCCTGGGATAACGCCAAAAAATACATCGAAGAAGGCAATTACGGTGGCAAGCATTCAGAGCCACACAAAGCGGCTGTGGTGGGTGATACCGTTGGTGATCCCCTCAAGGATACTGCTGGTCCAGCCTTGAACCCCATGATTAAAGTCATGAATCTGGTGTCGTTGATTATCGCCCCGATTATCGTGGCATCACGTCCCTCTGGTAGTGCTATGAGTCCTACCGTGTTGGTGATGATGGTGATTTGTGCGGCCGGGTTGATTTGGTCGATTTGGCGCTCCAAAAAACCAGCTCAATCAATGTAACGCGCTGGGAATACATAATCCCCGTTACGAGGTAACTCGTAACGGGGATTTCTTGTAAATGCCAACCCGAGCGAATCGCGCCTTCCGCTCGGGTTGTCTTCCCTGGTCTATGGACGAATAACGTGAGTGCTCAATGGTTAAACTGAGCGATTACCGGCTACCGCGGCGCTGATCTTGGAAACAGTCGTCGCAGTATACGGGCTTGTTGTTGCGGGGTACAAAGGGCACGGTGGCCTCTTTGCCGCAGCCGGCACAGGTGGTGGTGAATTGTTCACGTGAACCGCCACTCATTGGGCGCTCGCGGTAACCACCGCCGTTGTCGCTGCCGCGACCGTTCATCTGTGACTTGCGTTGTTGACGGCAAGGTTGACAACGGGTCGGCTCGTTGGTGAAGCCCTTTTGGGCGTAGAACTCTTGTTCGCCTGCGGTGAACACAAATGGTGTTCCGCAATCGCGACAATTCAGTGTCTTGTCAGCGTAGCTCATCGCTAGCTCTCCTCTAATTCCTATGGGTGGATTTTTCCTGGGGGGAGACTGGTATGCGCGGACCAGGGAATTGGCGTGATCTAAACACAATAATATGAGGGCCTAGAATAAAAAACACTCACACATATGTATGGACCACCAATCTTGTTTACAGTGTAGCATAGTTTTACAAGAACTGCAATAGTGTTTAGTAACAGACATTATTTATTACTATTGTGAATCACGAATCACACCCAAAAAACACTTACACTATCTATTTGTTGCGTATATGTATTTTTATCAAAGCCCCGAAAACACCATTCTAACGCCGTAAATGCCTGAGTATTCAGCAATTTAAATGATTTTTTTGAGCAAAAACAAAAAATGGACATACGCATGAATGCTGATACGTGTACAGGTTTAGCGTGCGACAGATAGCGTAAATACGCCCATTGTGGTACCTGCGCGGGTACAGTGTGTGTGTGGATTATGCCATCAATCCACCGGATGTTCGTGTTGCACCACCAACAAAATTCCCGATTGCACGAGTACGCTCGCTGGCATTTGGGTGACCACATTACTCACCCCCCGCGACCGTTCGAAATAAAGCGTGGCATACTCGAGCGGATAGGCCAGTCCCGTCGTCGTGATCCCATCGACTGTCGGTGTCAACGGTATCAGTGATACTGTTCGGGTAACAGGACCATCGAGCACAATGTGGTCACGTACAATCGCCAAGGTCTGTCCATCCGCAAAAATCCGTACGGTCCGCCCAATCAGCATCGGCAAACTGAGCATAGCGATGGTGGCGACGGTATGATCCCAACGTCCACCCAGCACACAAAACAAATCAATATGGCTGGCGTTGCGCGCCACGGCGGCCAATAACGCGAGCTCGAGGTCGGTTTCGTCTTTTTCACGCGCATAGCGCTGCACTTCGACCCCTTGCGCGATGAGCCAATCGACATGGTCATCACTCAGTGAATCAAGATCACCGACGAGTAAATGAGGCACAATCCCCGCCGCGGCGAGTGATTGGGCACCACCATCAGCGGCAATAATATAATCTGCACTCGCGGCGATTTGTGATAACCGCGGATCAGCGTTGACAGGAGCATTGGCGACAATTATTATGCGCACGGTACCGTATACTTGTATAGTTAGAATATCGAATGTTGATTACCGTTCTATTATAGTCGCTTCTACGATTTCGTGGGGCGCTATCAGCCGACAAGGAATATTGTCATGACACTACAGAGTGGCGTATGGGAAGAACGTTGGCATCCCCTGCGTGAAGAATGGATTATCGTGGCTGCCCACCGCCAAAACCGCCCCTGGATTGGCCAAACAGTCACTACCCCACCCCCCCGTGACCCCGTCTATGACCCGACCTGTTATCTCTGCCCCGGTAATTTGCGCGTCAGTGGCAACCAAAACCCTACCTACGGTGGTGTCTATGTCTTTGACAACGACCACCCCTGCGTCGGTCCACTCGCGCCACCCCCTGCCACGCCTCCGTGGCCCTACCGCGCCCGCCGTGCCGACGGGATTGCCCGCGTTATCTGTTTCAGTCCGGCCCACAACCAAACCCTCGCTGAAATGACTTCAGCCGCAATCACTGATGTCGTCCAGGTCTGGCAACAACAAA
>CAISXI010000133.1 GCA_903889425.1 uncultured Roseiflexaceae bacterium
TCACGAGTGGTACTCGATTTATCACAGGCGGATAGCACATGGCACTTATTTGCGGGTCATCGATACGGCGAGGTAGCCAGTAATCCCCACTGGCAATACCCACCAGGCCGGAATCCCCATCCGCACGAACACGGCCGTCACTGCCACCACCCCAATCAACGCCGACCGCCAGCCCCGAGTAATCCCAGTTGCCAACACAATCGTCAAGGCCTCGACCATTTCGACTGCACATGCCAGAAATGTCGACGTCACCAAAAATATCTGACTCGTAGTCATCGAAATCCTTTACACATTCTACCCACCTGGTATACGCACTACAATAGCACATTTTTGGCAACTCAAAGCACCCCACACCTACACAGAAATGAACGCCAATACCTCATCAATTAATCCACCTAATTGCTCGTATTGATGCGCAAAACGCTCGGGATGCGACGTCGGGTACAAAATATCTGTCACTCGTGTCACAAATGATGCGGGCAATACCGCAAATTTTTCACAATAATACAAATTATTACCGTCACCCACAAAATAGGTCTGATTGAGTGCAAACAGTACCTGCATGATGTCGTTGATGAGCCGAGGCGTAATACTCGCCAAAAAAACCACATCCCCGCGTGCAACTTTGTTGCGGTAATGATAATCATGCCTCCAGTAGCGCAACGACTCAGCATATTTTTTGAAAATTGCCTGTTGTAACGCTACGGGATAAGGCGTCAAACGCGCCTGCCACATCGCAATCAGCCCGTCGGGATCACTAATCACGGCTTGATTGGCAATGTCGGTCAAAAAATGATAGCCCCACAACGTCCAGACATGGTCGACCTTGGGCAAATCGCCCCGCAACCAGCTATCGAGTTGGGCATCGATATCGGCCACGGTGCGCACCCACACATAGTCGATATTGACACCCACATCACGCCAGCGCTCTACCGCCGTACAAAACGCCGGCCAAGTGGGGGATTCGACGCTGTACGGTTTGCCCACGGTCTCATCACAAAACAAACGAAAGTCGATATCGGAGCGTTCATCGGCGGTCTGTTTGCCCCGTGACCCACCCATCGTCACTGCACAGCGCCCATTCCCCATCGCCAAAATCAACGGCAGACATTCGGCAATTACTTGATCAAGTTGCGACATCATTGTCCTCTTTGTGTTTAGCGTAATCCAGCCATCACCTGACCGATTTTGGTTAATGCAGTGCGCACCTTGTCTGCTTCATAGCCCACCGTGATGCGCAGATGCCCTTCGGCTCCCAGTGTACTGCCTGGTGCCACCAACACCGATGCCTGTTGGCGAATCGCTTCGGCTACGTCGTATGACAGCATTTCGCGGTGGTAGCGCACAAAGGCGATGCTGGTGGCTTGGGCGGGTTGCAGACTAAACACCCCCGCCTGTGTCGCCAGCCATTCATGCAACATGGCCAAGCCTGCTTGGGTGATTTGGCGTTGGCGTTGCAACAGTTGCAGGCGCTTGGCCGGCTTGAGGGCGATTTCGGCCAGGGTCATACTAGGGGCGGCAGCCGCAATCACGGCATATTCGTGGCGGCGCCACAATTCTTCGGCCATTTCAGGGGTCGTCAACGCCCAGCCCACCCGCAAGCCACTCAGGCCATATGCTTTGGAGAAACTGTTGGTGCAGATGACCCGATCATACATCCCCCAAAACGTGGGGGTGTCAGCTACACCGGGATGCTCGGTGCCGTGATAGACCTCGTCGACGTGCAACCAGGCGCCCACCCGCGCGCAGGCCGCCACTACCCGTTGCATTTCGTCGCGGGTCATCACCGTCCCTGTCGGGTTGTTAGGATTGACAATCGCCACCAGCTTGGTGCGCGGGTTCACCACCCGGTCAAGGGCATCGAGGTCGATGCGCCAGCCGGCATCGGCGCGCAACGGCAAATCGCGCACCACACAGCCCATGTTTTGGGCGGTACCCCAGATTTGGCGGTAGCCAGGGGTCATTACCACCACTTCATCACCTGGCACCAACAAGGTCTGACACACCATGCTATTGGCTTGCGACGCACCTACCGTCACCAACACATTGGCGGCGGTGGCACCGTGGTACAAATCAGCGATGCCGCCACGCAAGGCCGTCGTGCCGTTGACTTCGGGATAAAACAGACCCGTGTCGAGCAACGATTCGATTTCATCTTCGTTGAGCCATTCACGGGTCGTGACACACTTGACGCTACTATCGGCCAAATTATAGGCCACGTTGCGTTCGTGGAGCGATTGATAATGTTCGAGGGCAAAAGGAACAAAATTCGTCATACAGGTGCGTCCGTTTCGTTGATCAACTGAATTTGTCTTATTGTACGATAATCCAACAGTGAACCTACTACGCATATGCAGCAATAAACCTACTACACCAGCACTGTTTTTTTAAAATACACATACCACCACATTGACAAGCAATTACCCACAATGCTACAGTAACGGTATATCCATCAATTTTTAACAAATTTTTCACCCTGTACACAAGGATTTTTATGTCAAATCAAACCCCATTACCCTTTTTGTTAATCAATGAGCAACCAGCGTGGCAAATGCCCGAGCTTCCCAGTCTACGCAAACTGCCCGCCCACGCCACTTTTTGGCCATTTACTTCGGCTCAAGCAGCCTTTGGACGGGTCGCTGAGCAATCGTCACTGGTGCATAGCCTCAACGGCAACTGGGATTTCACATTGTTTGACACCCCCTACGAAGTCACTGCCGAAGCCCTCCGCACCGCCCCGTGGCGCCAATTAGCCGTCCCCGGCAATTGGACCATGCAACTGCGCCACGAGCCATGGGACGGCGAGTCGTTTATGCGCCCGCATTACACCAACATTCAAATGCCCTTTGCCGAAACCTTCCCCCACCTGCCGGCCACAATCGCCACCGGCGTCTATCGCACCCGCCTGCGTGTGCCCAGTGCCTGGGCCGAACAACGGGTGGTGCTCCATTTTGCGGGGTGTGAAGGGGCCTTGTTTGTCTATCTCAACGGCGCCTTTGTGGGCTTCAACAAAGATAGTCGCACCCCCGCCGAATACGACATCACCGAATTAGTCCAATTGGGTGGCGAATACGAATTACTGTGTGTCAACCCACGTTATTCCGATGCCAGCTGGCTCGAAGACCAAGACCACTGGTGGCAGGCCGGGATTCACCGTGACGTCTACCTCTACACCACGCCCACCACGTTTTTGCAAGATATCACCGTGCAAACCGACCTCGCCGATGATTTCAGCACAGGCACCCTACGCGTCCACACCACCGTACGCACCCTCGGGCAACAAGCCAGTGGCACCATCCACTTGCAGTTGTTTACTGCCGACGGGAGTGCAGTATTCCCCACGCCCCTCACCAGCGGCGTCCCCGGCGCGCCCACAGGCTTCCCGATGGGACATACCAGTAGCGACACCGCCAATGCGACGCTCGTTGCGACAGTCGATCAACCAGCCTGCTGGAACACCGAAACGCCCCACCTCTACACCTTGATTGTCACCCTCGACGCCGCCGGCACCAGCATCAGCACCGCAGTCCGCATCGGCTTCCGTATCGTCGATATCACCAATCGCGAATTGCGCGTCAATCGCCAGCCGA
>CAISXI010000134.1 GCA_903889425.1 uncultured Roseiflexaceae bacterium
CACCCTTGAATGGGTCATCCCTGAAGTCGAAGCCTGGGTCAAACGGACCGGCAAACTCCCCACCATGAAAGTGGGCGCAGTGGGTGCCCCAAGTACCGATATTGCCCAACTCCAAAAAACCCTGATTGCCAATGCCTGGCGCATGCGTGGCGACGAATACGATCTCCTATCGCCCATCCACCAAATGGCCGTCGAACAACATCTCGGCGTCCCCATTGCCAAAGAACGGCAAGCCACGTTCAACAACAAAACGTACACCATCGTGCCGTTTGCCCGCGATACCTTGTTCATGGAAATCCCCGGCTGGAGTCGCCCTGGCAGCATGTGGCAAACCATCGGCGATACCATTCCCGCCGAAAAAACCTTCGAGCGCTTCCTGCTCGACGAAACCCTCCGCATCGGTGGTACTGGCTTCCGCCCCGAAAATCCCTTCCACCTCTTTTTGTTTGCCAACCACGACATTGGCCCACCCCTCGCCCCCGCTGGCATGCGCGAAATCAATGGTCAAATGTACGTCTTCCAAGTATTTGCCGGCGATACCATCTATGTGCGCGGTGACGACCCCACCAAAGTCGATTGGAAAAAAATGGCCTTCCTCAGCGACCTCGGCGGTGTAATCGACGCGTTGACCGTCACATTGCGAGATACCCTTATGAGTGAAACCTACAAACTCATGAAGGTGACGTACGACCCCAAACAACAAATCCACCACCTCGCCCGTGAATGGGCGCTTGGTGCCCCAATCGGACCTTCTAGTCCCATCCAAATCGGCTCCGCCCAGTACACCTACCAAGTCTATGCCCTCGATGTGTTGTTTAGCAAAGCACCCAATTGGAGCGTGGTCCACCGCTTGGGCACCGCCCTGGCCAGTGCCCGTCGCAAGAATCCTGTAGGCACATTATGACACCCGATTACCGCGCATTGTACGATCAAGCCGGTGGCGATGAACCATTCCGGCAGTTGGTCGATGTTTTTTATCGCAATGTCGAAGCCAACGCCGTGCTCCGCCCCCTCTTCCCCGCCGATTTGGCTGCCGGCAAAGAATGGCAGTTTTTGTTCATTACCCAGTACTTTGGCGGCCCCCCCCGCTACCACGAACAACGCGGCCACCCCCGTTTGCGCATGCGCCACATGCCCTTTACGATTGGGCCAGCCGAGCGTGATGCCTGGGTCAGTTGTATGCTAGCCGCCATCGACGAAGTCGGCTTTGCCCCCGATATCGCCGCTGCCATGCGTACCTACTTCGAAGGTACCGCCCAATTCATGATGAATCAAGCCCCGCCAGATGCCGATTTACGTATCACCCCCTAAAAAACCCCCTACCAGCACATATGATGTACCGGTAGGGGATTCTTTTTGCCAAATATTTTAATGGTCCCAGCCCATCACTTGCCATTCGGCGATTTTGGCCAACACCCGGATGCGCCACGTCACCGGTAAATCCAACGCCATCCGTTGCAGTACCGTCGTGCCAATCATGCGCCCTGCTGCGGCCAACATACCGTCCCCGCTAAAGCGCAGATAATCAAAAAACCACTGTGTGTTACCACGTACCCGCAATACTTTGCCGGCAATCCCCATAATCTTCGGGTAAGCAAACAACATGCCAAGTACCATTTTGTGGTAGTCACTCCAACGCATCTCATCGCGAAAAAACCGCGTAGCAAAATCGGTACCACGTCGTGCCAATATGCGCATGAAATGCCCTTGGAGTTGATTCACATCATTATCAGCATCACCCCACGGCTGCATAAACCGACTAAACACCCAATTCAACGATACATTGGCCTGATACGACGTCACCAGTGCCAACAACTCGCTCATTTCATCTTTTTCGCGTAAAAGCAGATCGAGCAAACCAGTGGTACGTTGCAGATTACGTACATGCGAGCCAAATCCACAAAACGTCAACGGTGATTGTTGCGCCGCCGCATCACCGATGGGCAACACTCCACGCAACAGTGGCGCTTCCATCCGCCGCAATGAATGCCGCGCCGGAATATAGCCGTAAACCGGTTTGTGATGATGGACAGCACCCTCGCTACGCTTGTAATCGGGCAACAACGCAAAATAATCTTCGAATAACTCGAGCAGATTGGGAGTAGGGCGATCTAATTTTTGACCCGGATGCAACGTGTCGTAATAAAAAAGATAGACGGTTAATTCGTCATCACGCCCGGGGAACCCTTCCCACATGTATTGTTGCGTCTTTTGGGCATCAGCAATCGTCAACAAAATATCCCCCAAGGCCCGGTTGTGTTCGTTGGCAGCCGTTCCCTCGGCAAAGCCACTCGCCACCGTCCCTACCGTCGGACAGACACCAGCATACGGACGGCCACCAAAGCGTTGCAACGACAACGGCGACACCGTCCCCATACCATCGACAACCAAGCGCGCCTGGTAGCGCTCTGTGGTCTGTTCAGGCGTGGTTACATGCAGTAATATGCCATCTGCTTCGTGCGCGCTCGCTACCACCTCACCAAACACCCGATAATCACGGACTTCACCACCTGCTTGTAAAAACTTCGTCCGCGCCAACCGCAATAACGCACCCGCATCAATTGCCACGTTGAGCACTTCGGGGAGGTGGAGCGTGATAGCATCGTCATTGGGCGCAAAAAACCGCACAATGCCGTCGGTGTATTCATTCATAATCACCGATTGTAATTCATCCCAACTCCAAGTCCCCCCCGCCACCATCGCCTGTAATTCATAGCGCGAAATATTCCATTCGCGGTGGGCACATCCCACCTCGCCCCGATCACATACCAACACGCGCCAGCCCCGCCGTGCCATTTCGAGCGCATGGAGCAATCCCAACCCGGCGCCGGCATATACGAGATCACCACGCCACGCGACATGCTGCGCCAAGGCGGCAAATTCTAGTACTGGGAGTTCACGCCAGGCATTGCGTTGCCGGGGGTCGGGCTGATTGGCCGCCACGGCTTGGCGGATGTCGTGCCATACCGCATCGAGGCGCATCACCCGCTCGAGATGATCATCGGCTCCCATGGCGGCAAATGCCGCCATGGTCAGGGGATAACGTTGGTGCAATTCATCGTTCATTATCTGCTCAATTCCGGTCGTAGCGCCACTCGTTAGACAAATTTCCCGTCTTTGTGGATGAGTTGGCCATCGGCAAATACTTCCCCACCGTTGCGCAAATCACAAATCATATCCCAGTGCAACGCCGATTGGTTATGACAACCCGTCTCAGGGTAAGCGGCTCCCAATGCCAAATGCACCGTACCACCGATTTTTTCATCAAACAAAATATTGCGGCTAAAGCGTTGAATGCCATAATTAGTCCCAAAAGCGACTTCGCCCAGCCGGCGCGCCCCTTCGTCCATATCAAGTAACGAGTGCAGCAATTCTTCACCTTTGTCGGCAGTCGCCTTGACCACCTTGCCTTCGGCAAATTCGAGGCGTACGCCGGTGACTTCACGTCCCATATACAGCGCTGGGAAGCTGTAGGTAATCACGCCGTTGGTTTTTTGTTCATGCGGACCTGTAAACACTTCACCATCAGGGAAGTTGCGATCGCCGGCACAATTCACCCACGTGCGCCCTTTGACGTAGTAGTTGAGGTCAGTCCCCGGTCCCACAATTCGAATATGATCGGCTGCCTCGAGGCGGGTGACAATCCCCGCTTGTTCGGCCCGTTGCGCCTGCCAGGCCGCTACGGGGTCGGCTTGATCGAGTTTGCCCGCTTTAAAGACAAAATCGGCATAATCACTCAGCGACATGTCGGCTTCTTGGGCTTGGGCCGCGGTGGGGAACAATGTCAAACACCAACGAAAATCGCCATTGGCCGATCGTTCCATCATCCGTTTTTGCACGGGGCTCATGGCTGCTCGCCGCCGTGCCACCATTTTGGGGTCGACGCCACTCAGGGCGCGCGTGTTTTCGTCCGCCAAAATCGACAAGTGTAAATCCACCGTTTCGATTTCGTCACGGGCCAACTGTGGCACAAAATCGAGTTGGTCACCATTGGCGTTTTTATAAAAAATCTCGTCGAGCCCATCCATCGTCAAGCGCATCAATGGATTCGTGCCAGCAAGCATGGCTTCACGGTAGACGGCTTTGATCAACGGTGACGCTGCTGTCGGTGATACAATCCGGAAGAGCTGACCAGGTTGGGCATCCAACGAATAGCGCACCAAAACCTGCGCCAAACGATCAATTCGTACATCGTGCATGAAAATCACTCCTTTGTATGCATTACTCCACCACATTTTTCATTGTAGGGTAATCCAGAATCATCCAATCCGTTGCGCAGTTACCACTCCCATGCGTAATTCGGCTTCGTCATGGGTTATCAATTGTGCCAACATCGCCGGCGTGTTTTTGGTGCCATGAATCAACATATCACGAGCCACCGGTTGAATGTCGAGGGCACTCAGCACATGGGCATCATGTGCTTCATAGCGTAACGGCGCCATATCATGTTGCTTCAGTAATCCCACCGCTCCAGGCGTATATTGATGGCTATTGAGCAACGCCACATCAATCGCCCCCCGCCCAAGCGTGCGCGCAATCCGTGCTACATAATCAACGGCACGGAAGGCATCGGTTTGCCCACTCACCGTCGTCAGTGCCCCACAACAAATCACTTTGCCCGCCAACGAACGCAATGTCTCACCAATGCCGGTAGGTAACAATGCCGGCAATACGGTACGATACAAGCTCCCCGGCGCAATCAGCACCATGTCTGCGACCCGCAACGCTTTCAAGGCAACTGGGTTGGCAGCCACTGGCGGATCAAGCAGGACTGTTTGTACGGGAGCAGACACGGGTTGCGCAAATTGACTCGTGCCCCGGTAGGTCCGATCGTCACTCGTCTGTGTCACCACATCATGCGGGGTGTCACAGGCCATCAACACATCGATGTCGCAGCGCAATTGGAGCCGCAACGCCTCAAGCGCGTCGGGTAAAGACCCGAGGCTTTGGGCATTTGCGAGCAACTGTAAAATCCCAAATGGAATCCGGTCATAGGGGGTCCCAAGTGACGGGAATTGCTGTTGCATCAAGCGTTGGGTGGCGGCATCACGACTCACCTGCAACAATACATTGACGACCCCTGCGACCCCTGGGTATGGACCCAATCGGCGAATCAATGCATCGGCACCATCATCACCACAGGTTGGCACAATCACCGATATGCGTTGGGCGATTGGGCGTACCGCCTTGATTGCCTGGAACAAACCACTGCCGCCCCCGATTACTACGACGTGCATGGATTCCTCCTTTCCCCTAATCATTCCAGCGCAGATACCGTCATTCGCGCCAACTCACTTCACCGACCAACGCATCAAACGCTGGTGCATCATCGGAGTCAATCCCACGATCAGCACTCGTCATCGCAAATACGTGGCGCAGAATCGCCACTTGCATCACACTCAACGTAATTTTGCGCCGCCCCATTACCTTGCGGGATACATCAATCATCCGGTCGATACGATATTCGCGGAAGCGCTCACCACCCCAGGTAAAGGCGGGAATTGTTTTGGGGGCAAAGTGTATCCCAAAAATATTTGACCCCGTCGCCACCACCGCACCACCATTTAAATGCACACCTATACCTAATTTCACATGATCCGCCAAAAAACAGCCCAGTTTGAGCCGGCCACTATCGACTTGCCCATAGCCATCTAATGTCACTTTAATCGTACCATAGGTGTTTTTGAGATCACTTGTGGTAGTCATCGCCCCTACATTGACCCACTCGCCGAGATATGAATGCCCAAAAAAGCCATCGTGGTGCTTGTTGCTATAGCCTTGCACCACCGACGCCTCGATTTCGCCACCAATCCGGCATACTGGACCAATCGTCGTGCCGGCGCGCACCCGCGCCCCCGAAATCAAGGCACCGTCATGGATCGCCACGGGTCCTTGAATCACACTAAACGGCTCAATCCGCGCCGCCCCAATCACAATCGGTCCCTCACGGGCATCCAACGCCACTGGTGCCTCAAATCGCGCCTGAGGATGTACCAAAATCCGCTCACCAGCCTGGGCATGACAACTTGCCGCCTGCGGGTGTTGTGCAAGTGGGATGTACACCGTCGGGTCGAGCAAATCAACATCACGCCCAATCATTGCCGCGTTGTGGTCGATGATATCCCAAGGGAATTGCAACATCAGCGGCCGGCCGGTCAGCACCTGACAAAACCGCTGTAATTCGTGCAATGCACGTAGTCCTTGCTGTTCCAACAAATCCCCAAATACCGCACTGGCCAGCGCCGGGGTAATCCGGGCAGCCACCAAAGTACCCCCACCCGCCGCCGTATTGGCATCGTCACTTAGCAGTATCGTCCCCAGCGGTGCATCATGTAACGCCGCCAAACAATCAATATCCACCAAACGACTATTGACCAGTAACAATGGCACATTACGACTCAGCAGTTGTAACGGCCAACGCCCTACGCCAAACACGTCAGCCAGATACCCCCGCGTAATTGCCGCAGGTGCACTGCCATAACGGGCATGTAGCCGCTCACGCAACGTAAATATCCCACAGCGAATGTCGGCGGCAGTACGTGTATACGTCAACGGTAATAACGAACGATACCCTTCGTCTTCAAATAACAAAATCGTATCATCCATACTTAGCGCCCTCGCCGTAGGATGCTCGTAATCGCTGCCGCCACTTTGTCGGGATCATGACGCAATACCCGCACCGTGCGGCTTTTGCCTGGGTCTTCGAGTGAGGCCGTCAATTGAATCACCGCCGTCGCCAAATCTACTTCGACCACCACCGAACCTTCAACCATTACATCACTCCCCGTGCTCCGGTCAAGTGCTTGCACCACCGTTTCTTCGTATTCTTCGGGAGCCAAATAAACTGGAGTTTGGTGGGCAGCCGCGTAGATTCGTTGCACTTCAGGGTCGACACGCTGGGCATTTACCAACACATAATCTGGGGCAAATCCGCCATAGCGCACGATTTGGCGGATATGATCCGCCACCGTAAAGCCACTCGTCAGGCCTGGCTCCGTCATAATGCTACAAATATAGATTTTTTTGGCTTTGCTCGCACTCAACGCGTCACGCACCGCCGGAATCAACAAATCGGGAATGATGCTTTCAAACAGACTTCCTGGCCCCATCACAATCGCATCGGCGTTGGTAATGGCATCAATCGTCGCTCGCGTCACCAATACTTCATGCAACGGCACTGCGCTATCGAGCTGCACATCGACCACATACCGTTCGGCATAGCGTTCGTCGTGGGGCACACGATCACTCGGTTTAACCCGCACGCCATTGTCGAGCACAAACGTCACTTGCATCGGTTGCGGTGTCGGTACCACAAATACCACTTTTTCGAAATTAAACAAACTCGAGGCGCGATAATAATATTCCACCGGGTCTTGTACCGGCGTAATACAGGTCATCGTCTCGACGGTGCGCCCAAGGCTGGCCAACACCAACATCCCTGGGCCACCCGACAATACCGCTAGCCGTGGTGGCCGCTCCGCACGCCGATAATCCAACAACAATTCGTTGGTCTGTGGTTGTGAGTCAAGTGGGATGACCACTTTGTCACTCAATGTCCAAATCCCAGCACTCAACGTACCAACACCCACCACCAAAAAGAAGACCCCGCGCCAGACCTGTGGCACAAATTGCAACGTCAGATAAAAAAACACCTCGGGCAACACGAGGGTACGATACAAATGCGTCAAGACATAGCCAATCCCCAACGCCAAAATCGCACACCCCACAAATGCTAACGCCAATGGGCGCACCAAGTGGGACAAGGTGGCGAGGCGACGACGAATGCCTAACATAGTTACTCCTTCACGTACCAGCGTGGTGCCATGCAATTCAACAGTCTAGGCCGGATTATAACCGCGTAACGCCGCCAACATCACATCACGGATTTCAGCCGCTCGAGCTGCGGTCACCGCCTCAAAGCGCGTAGTAATCATCGGCTCAGTATTCGATGCCCGCAACAGCCCCCAGCCATCACCAAAGTCAATCCGCAAACCGTCAGTTTCGATGATGGTATGGGTGGTAGCAAATTGCTGCCGCACATATTCCACGGCCGCAAATTTGCGCACATCATCCATCTCAATCCGCTCTTCGGGGACTTCTGCCAACGCCGGGAATGGTGCCAGTGCCGCCGACAACGTTTGGCCACTCTGCCCCAACGCCTCAATCAAACAAGCTCCGGCAAATGTCCCGTCATCAAAACTATGCCCGGGGCGGTTATTAAATACATGCCCACTTAATTCGCCAGCGACCGGCGCCCCTAGTTCGCGCATTTTGGCTGATTGATTGGTATACCCCGTTTTCCACATTACTGGAGTACCCCCAAACGCCGTAATCGCATCCGCCAGCACCGTACTACATTTCACATCAAACACAATCGGCGCCGGGCCTTTTTTCAGGGCTGCGTGCGCCAACACAATCATATAGCGGTCAGCAAATACCATCTGGCCTTGGTCATCAACCACGCCCAAACGATCACCGTCACCATCCAAACCAATTCCCAAGGCCGCCCCGTGCGTTTTGACCGCCCGCATCAAATCCAGCATGTTTTTTTCTTTGAGCGGGTCGGGATGATGATTGGGGAATGTGCCGTCGGGCTCGATAAACAGCGGCACCACTTCGCACCCCAAGCGCTCAAACACCCGCACGCCTAACGGTCCGGCTACCCCATTCCCGCCATCCAGTACGATTTTGATTGGATGGGGCAAGTGGATTAACTCAGCCACATGCGCCACATAGGCATCATCCACCGAAATTTGGCTGTAGCTGCCAGCCCCCTGCGCAAACGCGCCACTCAGGGCAATCTGGCCAACCTCTTGGACTTCTTCACTCGAAAAAGGCACGCCGCCAAATTGCGGCTCGTAATGCCGCATCTTGAGACCGTTGAATTCTGGCGGGTTATGACTGGCCGTCACCACCGCCCCGCCATCGGCCTTGAGGTAATCAACCGCAAAGTACATCACCGGTGTTGGCACCATCCCGATGTCGATTACGTCACAACCACTCGCCTGCAACCCCGCTATCAATGCCGCCGCAAACGCCGGCGACGTCAAACGCGCATCGTGCCCCACCACGATTTTTTTGCTGCCCCGCCGCCCAAACAACGTCCCCGCCGCTTGCCCCAACACATAGTAGACCGCTTCGCTCAATTCTTGCCCTACCACACCGCGAATATCATATGCCCGAAAAATCGTTGGATTGATGATGGTCATCGATTTCTCCATATTTGTCGTATATTCATAAATTACTACATATTATAATACAATACCTACGTCAATTGCGAGTGGTATAAAAATAATATTTGCCGTTTTACCCAGCGGGGATGCGCACACATGCGTAAAGTGCTCCATGGAGCGTGTCACATCACCTCGTACGTACAGCATTCGCCATCCACCAGCATACCACCGTGCGCTGATGAAAATTGCTTCCGCACTGTTTGCGGAAGCAATTTTCATCAGCTATCGATTACACCGTTTTTGCGAAGGGACGTATCAAGCCGTTGCACCCATAATCAACGAGTTACCGTATACTCCACACTACAGCGCACTTCTGTGGGATTCGGTTCGTACACATTCATTTCTAATAACAGCGGGGAAGGAGCTGCCTGATAATACTGTGTATAGCGAAAATTACGCGACCCAGTCAGCCCAGAGTCATTCATCCAGACTTCAGCAAAGTACCGCATTTTTCCTTCATGACCCAGAAACCCACAATCAGGATTGCCGATTTCAAGACGCCGGAATTTCAACGTATGCCCAAAGTAAATCCGATCAGATTTATGATACGCCAACCGGGATCCATCGCTATCAAGAATAGGCAGCAGACGATTCGAAGTAGTATCAGTGAGAGTAAACCAGTTTTCTGTCATGAGTAAGTCTTTATTATTAAATACATCTATAGGCGCAATACCATAGCGCCATGCCGCATTGTTCATAATATTTGCACTACCAGCCATACCCAAATACGGTATAGGCATCGAAACTAAATACACTGTACCAAGCAACAATACATGGCAAGCAATCATACTAAACAACAACGATCGCACAGGTGCCGGTTGCGGTGCAACGACGTTCCATTCCGCTTTGGGTGAAGGAAGTGCACAAACACCAAACATCGCACGCCGCCGATCCGCAATAAAGCGATAAATCATTGGCCCAATGCGGAATACACGCCCCAACCACAATATCGGCACCGCTATCCACAACAACAGCAATTGACGCGCAAGCAATTCATATAATCCATATCCCGCATGCACCACTCCTTGATTAGGAAGCACACCATGCAAATCGGCAAGCGCTGCCTCAGCCGTAATCTCATAGTGATGCAGTGCCTCAGTATTCTGTGATACTGGCATCAATTGTATCCGATCAAACACGTCAATATTACGCACGAATTGCACCGTACGATCACAGAGATTACACTTGTCGTCATAAAACAAATAACATTTTTTGCTACTATCAACACCCCATTTGGGCCAGAATAACGCAATCCACATAATTGCTTCAAAAAACGAAAGTGAACCGAGCTGCAAAAAAAACACCGATAAACACAAGAACAAAATACCCCAAATGATGACCAGCCTGCGCCACCAACCTCCCATCATGACACCCGGCACCATGACCACATACCAAATCAACATGACAATAATTGACCCCCGGGCCAATAACACGGCGAGATTACTCTGCAAAAAAATTTGCCCAAACAATACATGATAACGACTCATGAAATTATTGACAAACATCATTGGTCCAGCAACACCCGTCAGCCATGTTGAGACATCAATATGCTTCGAAAATGAATACAGGCAGACAAGCCAATAAGAAGCAAGTAGCAAAAATTTAGCAATAGTATTCGTTGTGATGTTAGGAATCTCAGCACTATAACCAAGGATACCGCGTAATCTAGGATATTTTTTTATGATTACACTATCTACTGACAGAAATCGACCTGAATTGGTCAACATCAAAAACATCGCCACCATTGCAGCCACATCATTACCCAAAGTGTACGATTTTAGAGAAATCACTCCGATTGGGAACATCACAAACAGAAAAAACCCGAATGAAAATTGGGTGCAAAACCCAAACATAATCATTAACGCAAAAAAATGTTCCATTCCATTATAAATACCCGCAGGCTGAAAATATTCTTCGGGGAGTAGCAATGATGCTACATCGTGAGCCCGTAACAAAATAATCAACCCAAAAAAGAACCGTAGAATCGCAAATTTATTGTGTTCGTGGCTACTCGTATACGGAAACGCCCTCGTTTGCAAAAAAGCACTAATTCGTGCAAGAAACGTGTTTGTTACGGGTAATAGCCGCGCTATCAAATAAACCACCAATGCAACAACCCCAAAACTAAGCAAAAATATAAATTGAACTTTATGTGGATTATTTATATCAGTGCTAAACCATTCAAATAAATCAATCACCGCATCAAAACGATTTGCCAAAAATAACATACCTAATGCCACCAGCATACTACTACTCGCCCAAATATTACCCCACCAACCGACACCAGCCATCCAAAACAGCAATACCAAAATCGCCCCTATTAACCACCAAAATATCAATACATTTGGGATACCTGATGTGAGCAAACTAGGAGATACCGCAATCTGCGACAATCTCACTCCTAATTCACGTGGATCATTTGGCACCTGAAATGTACTACTCTTGAAATCTAATGGCATTAACCACCCCAACCCACCAGCTGGGGGGATGAGTACCACATACCTGCGCACAAGCGTTACATTTGACGATACTTGCCATGCTATCTGTTGATTGGTACCCGTGGTTAACGTTATTTCGATTGGTTCGGTTTGTATATGTCCACTTTGCAAATCTAACGATGCAATATTCCACCCATTATGGATAGCTGGCAATCGGATACTATTAGCCCCTGATGACCACCGCGAATTCCCCTCTACAGGATAAAACCCCACCATCCATACTGCATCATGTGATCCAATTGGCATTACTGCGTGCGTTGCAGTACTCCATCGCTGTAATGACACCGACATCAATATCATCACAATCCCAACACAAACCACCATTAATCGACGCAACGATAATTTCTGAAATAAACGTAATACGTACGACATATCGCACTTCCCATTCGCCGTTAAAATATGCTCCTGTTTAACGGTATAAAAGTTCATCGCCTTGCCAATTGTGTATATGATAAAATCACATTCGCTACACACGTGATTTTTGACTACCACCATAAAAAACTACACCCATCATTGCACCATTTCAGCTTATTTGTCAACTACTTCAAACCATCAAATCGACTCAGTGATTGTGGTAATTAAGCCGACAAATTACCGTTCAAAATAGGTATTGAATTTAATTGCATACTGGGCATACAAAGTCAGTATCGTTCACTCATGCAAAACAAAAACAACCCTAAAACAACCGGGACTGCGCTGGTGGCACCACCACTACCGGCGGTTCTGCTTCCACATCACGCACATTGACTACAGCAGAATCATCCGCTTCTCCTACCAGCGCCATAAACGCATTCCAGTCAATAATCGATACGTTGTATTCGGTGGCTTTCTGGATCTTGCTCCCGCCTGGCTCACTCCCCGCCACCACATAGCTGGTTTTTTTCGACACACTACTGGTAGGTTTGCCGCCATGGCGCGTAATCAAGGCTTCGATTTGTTCACGGGTATAATCAGGCACGCTCCCCGTCACCACAATCGTCATCCCTGCCAAAGAATCACCCCGTGGCGCCACCCGACCACCACGTACATTCAATCCGAGTGCCGTCAATTTTTCCAGCAATTGCTGATTCCCCGGCCGCCCAAAAAATTCCGCCACATTCTGGGCTTTGACCGGACCAATTCCATCGATTTGACTCATCTCGACCACACTCGCACCCGCAATCGCCACAATACTATCAAAGTGTTGAAGCAACAATTGGGCCACTTTGTCGGCCACCATGTGAATACCTAGGCTAATAAATACCCGTAGCACCGGTTGGCTTTTGGCATTGGCGATTGATTGCATCAAATTAGCAATTTTTTTCTCACCAAAGCCTTCCATATCGACAAAAACATCTGGGGTCAAGGTGAAAATGTCGGCGATATCGCTGACCAATCCTTTTTCGACCAGCATGCGCACCTGTTGTTCACCCAGCCCCACGATATCGAGTGCCTCGCGCGACACCGCATATTCTAGCCGGCGTTTGCGTTGTTCGGGGCAGCCATCACTGTTGGGGCATCGCCAGGCTACTTCGCCCTCCGGTCGTACCAGCGGCGTGCCACAGACCGGACAATTGGTCGGCATTTGCCACGGCACCGCATCGGCCGGCCGCGCTGCCAGCAATGGACCAATGATATAGGGGATGACGTCACCAGCCCGCTTGAGCAACACCCGATCACCAATCCGAATGTCTAATTTGGTAATCAAATCTGCATTATGCAAACTCGCGTTACGTACCGTCACCCCACTCAATTGCACCGGATCGATTTCGGCAGCCGGGGTAATCACCCCCGTCCGTCCCACCGCCACGGTGATATTTTTGAGCGTACTCGAGGTTTCGCGGGCTTCGAATTTGTAGGCAATCGCCCAGCGTGGATCTGTGCCGACGATGCCCAATTCCTGTTGTTGGGCCAGGCTATCGACTTTAAACACAATCCCATCGACTTCGTACGGCAATTCATCACGCTTCATCATCCATGCCCGGGCATACGTAAGGAGTATTTCAAAATCCGTAAATCGCCGGGCATCGGTATTGATGGTAAACCCAAGGGTTTGGAGCGCCTGCAACGTTTCCCATTGCGAGTCAGGCCAGGCACCACTGACCGGACCAATGGCATACGCAAAAAAACGGAGTGGGCGAGTGGCCGTCACTCGTGGGTCTTTTTGGCGCAATGATCCGGCTGCCGCATTACGGGGATTGGCGGCCGGTTTGTCGCCAGCACCGCGTAAGCGATCGTTGAGCGCATCAAATTCATCGGTGCGCATATAGATTTCGCCCCGTACTTCAATCTCGCTCGGCACTTGAATATGCGTATCGCGCCGTAATTCCCTAGGCACCGTGTTGATGGTTTTGACGTTGGTCGTGACATCCTCGCCGATTTCGCCATTCCCCCGCGTAGCGGCCCGTACCAGCACACCGTTGACATAGGTCAAGGCGATGGCGAGGCCGTCGATTTTGGGCTCTGCCGTCCACGCCATTCCCTCTGTACCGATTTCTTTAGCGAGGCGGATACGCCAATCGTAGATTTCTTTTTCTTTGAATGCTTTCGCTAGCGACATCATTACTTGGGGATGGCGCACTTTTTTGAAATGACCATCAATTGCGGGATACAACCGATTGGTGGGCGAATCATCCGCTTGATATTCCGGATGACTCAATTCCAGCATGCGCAGTTCGCGCATCAACCCATCATATTCTGCATCCGAAATAATCGGATCGTTCAACTCAAAATACTGATAATCATGTTCGCGAATTTGCGTCCGTAACTCGTGAATTCGGATTTCAATTGACGACATATTCCGCACTCCTCTCACCGGTAGCCCCACAACCACGTTGCACGCGCACCACAACCAACCATATATTGTTCATCTTCATTATAGAACGTTCCCCCAATGAGTACTGCACAACCCTCCCTCTCCCACAATCACCGCAATGTGCCATCACAACTGTTTGTACGCACGCAACATACAATCAGTTCGTAGTATAAAAATTCTCATCTTGATAAATTCACTGTGACAATTTAATCTTTTTTATATGAAACAATAATTTTTCCATGGCATTATGGCAATAGTCCACAAATACACAAAAGGAGCATTCCATGCACGCTCGCGTCTATCAATTTGCCGTAGCAATGTTCGTCTGTTTGCTATTGGTAATCCCCGTCGCCGCCGCTGATGTGCCTAGTATCATCAGTGATGCCACCTACCCCAACATCCCGTTAGCCGAAGTCCAAGCCAAGTCACTCCCCAATTACCCCATCGCCGATGACCACGGGATTTTGTTTGGTGGCGCCGGCAGCGATATTTATCGCATGCCCAATGCTCCAGCCGGCGAATTTTGGACCCTCACCGACCGTGGACCCAACAGCGAAGTGGTCATCGACGGCCAAACCCGCTATACGTTTGTGGTACCTGAATATACCCCAACCATTGCCCGCGTCCAAATCGCCAACGGCGTCGTCACTCCCGTCGAGTACATCGCCATCACCACTGCCAGTGGCAAACCAGTGACCGGGTTGCCAAATATCAGTGGCTATGATGCCGCATCATACGATGGCACCGGCACCATCAAACTTGATTTCAACCCCAATGGCATCGACAGCGAAGGCCTCGTACGCACCCGCAATGGCGAATTCTGGGTTGTTGACGAATACACCCCCTCACTGCTCCACATCAGTGCCAAAGGGCGCGTCATCACCCGCTACATCCCCAAAGGCGTGGCGTTGGTTGGTGCCGATTACCCCGTGGTCGAAGTATTCCCCACCGCCTATGCCAAGCGCAAAGCCAATCGTGGCTTTGAAGGCTTGACCATTAGCCCCGACGAACAAACCATCTTTATTGCATTGCAAAGCCCATTGAGCAATCCCGACAAAGACACCGGCGATCGCTCACGCACCAGCCGTATCCTCAAGTTCGACGTCAAAACCAGCAAAGTCACCGGCGAATACGCCTACCGCCAAGAAATCGGCGCCCTCTTTAACCCCCGCCCCAAAATGAAACAAACCGAAATGAAGTTGTCTGGGCTGGCCGCAATCGATTCCGATACCCTGCTCGTGCTCGAGCGCACGGACTGGGCCTTTGGCATCTACAAAGTCAACCTCAGTCAAGCCACCAACATCCTCGGTTCGGTGTGGGATGACAAAGATGCCCCTGTCGCCCTCGAATTCTTTGCCGATCCCGCCGATGTCAATGTCACCGCACTACCCAAAGAATTAATCCTCAGTAGCAACAGCCTGAGCGGGCTCCCCGACAAAATCGAAGGTATCGCAATCGTTGACGACACCACCTTGGCAATTGCCAACGACAACGACTTCGACGTCGGTACCATCGATGCCACCGGCAAAAACACTGGCAAAAACACCAAAAGCCGCATTTTGACCATCCGCATCCCATCACTCGGCCTCAAGTAACTACCACAATTTCACGCCCATACCAAATTGACAACTAATTGGTATGGGCGTGAAATTGCATTTGACGCACGCACTTTCACCTGCTATAATACCCCTCGTTGTCATTGATCCTCGATAGCTCAACGGTAGAGCGAATGACTGTTAATCATTAGGTTCCTGGTTCGAATCCAGGTCGGGGAGCCAAATAACCCCTCTCGTTCAGGCAACTGACGAGAGGGGTTTTGTTCTGTTCGTTTTATTATTACTGACCACGCTCATGTCGAGTCTTCCGTCGTTTTGCTTGATCTGGGATAAATCGAAATGAATGACTCAACGACTGCTCAAATTGCCATCCAGCCGGCATTACCACTGCCATCTCGCCATTGTCGTCAAGTGGTACATGCCATCCTACCGAGCTGACGCGAGGATGATGCAATTCCCAGCACACTGCTATTTTGCCACCATGGTCATTCATATCTATATGCATAAATTCTAACCACTCGCAAGGTAATGTCGCCCCATTTTGTTGATCAACCACCGCCATATCGACAAATGTATCACCTACTACCAGCATTAATCCGCTGGCTTGCCATATTTCGGCCTGTTGCATGACCTCTTGCGGCGCAAAAAAACCAACGCGCACCAAATCATCATCACAACAAAACGTCCCATTATCAGGCACTGTGGCCATAAAATCCGCCCAATCCGCAAAAACTCGCACGATGGCGGACCGCCGTACCACCAATGACAATGCCTCACACAATACCGCCATACGCACCTACTTTTTTCAATATACCGCATGTCACACGGCTCATTTAGACCGCTAATACACTTGCATCAATATAATCCCGCACCGCTTGTACTTCTGCTTCACAAAACCGGAATTGGGTGCGGTATTCCGCCCAATCCATCGTATCAAACAATGGGTGTGCCATCTGAGCCATACACATGGCTGCGACATAAGCACTGCTACTACAGCGCCCCATCACCACCATCATTGGCAGCAACACCCCACAATCGTGCCGGTTAAACAGCGAAATCACCCCCGTGCGTTGCGCCACCGTCAAGCCTGCATAGGTCTGTTGCACCAATGCTTGCACCTGCTGACCATTAGCATCAAGCAACCCCCCATGCGCCAAGTGGGGCAATCGCAGCCCAGCTCCTGCCAACCACTGCCATACACACCGCCATGTCGCCATCTGATCGACCTGCTCTGGGCCTGGCACCGCCCGCAATAATGGCTCGTGCCCTGCCAAAATATGGGGCAATGCGTCTGCCACCATATCTTGCCCTTGGGCCACAAAATCATTTTGTGTACAAAACAACGAATACGGCCGCACCGCCGTCACATCGAGCCCTTCCCACAACATCGCTTCACGTTGAATCAGGGCAATTAATTCGTAATTTTCATGCGCTACAATGTGCCCATTGGGTGTCGTAACAGCAGTTTCGCCACACACTAATGCATAGCTGCTATCCGCCTGTTGCCGTATTTGTAACGCCTGCCATTCAGATGCCTTCATCAAAATTTGCGTGTGTTCCATCATTCCTCCTCTACTATTTTTGAAATATTACCATATTATCGTAATAATGTAAATTAAAAAAATAAGTCGTAAAAACCGTCATGTGCGCACAGGGCACACATGACGGTCAGGAGGGATTACCTCACATATCGGTATCTTCGTCTACCGTACGCCAGAACTCTTCGAGGGGCACCCCTAGGCCATCAGCCAAGCGATTCACATAGGCAAAATAGCCGGTGACTTGGTTGATGTCGAGGATGGCGGTATCCGAAAATCCGGCGGCGCGCAATGCCATCACATCGGTTTTGGCCATGGCACCGGGGGTAATCGTCAGCTTCTCAGCATAAGTCAACATGGCATGTTCGGCGGGGGTAATTGGGGCGCGCCGCCAATCTTTTTTGAGTTGGCGCACCAAGGCTGGGTTTTTGGTTAAACGACGGAGACCCCGTCCATGATGGGTCATTCAGTAGTGGCACTGATTGGCCGTCGACACCACCACGGCAATCATTTCACGCTGCGCCCGACTTAAATCCGACTCACCCCGCATCACCGTCACATACATCAACATGTGCGCCTTGAGGGTGGCCACATTGAGGCTGTGGATCTTCATGATGTTGTCCACGCCCCCCCACGGCTCCATCGCATTGGCGTATTCGTGTTTGAGAGCTCCCTCGGCTTCGTCTTCACGAATCATTTTAATCCAGGCCATCGCTCACTCCTATAGTTGGTTGCGTTATCACCCAAGCATATGCAGACCGACGATTCCCATTATAAACAATCCCCCAGATGAATATTCATCTGGGGGATTGTCAATTCCAGCTTAAAACGGTAAATCGGTATCATCGTCTGGCAATGGCGCCGGTGCCGGCTTGCGGGGGGTCGGACTACCACTCGCTGGCCGGGCCGGACGGGGGGCCGGTGGTGCATCAAATTCATCGTCACCACTGGCCGATATCGGCGCTGGGCGGTTGCGCGGTGCAGGGGGCGGCGTACGGCTAGGCACTGTCGGCGAGGATGCCCCACGGACGGGCGCCGACTTGGCCATGGGTTCGTCACCGTAGTTGCCACCACTAATCCCTTGGTAACTGCCGTCGTCACCACCGTCTTCGCCCCGTTTGCTACTCAAAATAATCATGTCAGTAGCGATAACTTCAGTCGAATAACGCTCTTGGCCGTCGCGGTCGGTGTATTTACGCGTTTGCAAACGCCCTTCGACATACACGCGGGTGCCTTTGGTCAAGTATTGGTTGCAGATTTCGGCCAGCTTCTCCCACGCCACCACCCGGAACCACTCGGTGTCATCGTGTTGTGTGCCGTCAGCCGACTTCCAGCTGCGCCCACTCGCCACCCGGAAGGTGGTCACCGGGCTACCCTGCGGGGTAAAGCGCATCTCGGGGTCTGCACCCAGATACCCAGTCATCATTACTTTGTTGAGATCACGTGCCATAGGGGGAACTCCTCTCGTATTCGAACGTATCCACTCGTATTTGGTGTGATATGACATCACATTGGGATTGTAGCATATTTGTTCGCATTGTCAATAGTCTGTAGAGACAAATCATGACTACTCGTCTTGATCATCTTGTTCGGCAATAATTCGCACCAAACTCACCGATGGGTCAATCCGCAATTCCCCATACGTCGGGAATTCCGCGCGGATAAATTCATGCCCGTCGACAAATTCACTGTCAATCACGTCACCATCACCATACGGCAAACAAAAAATCCGCTGCCCAGCGACAAACCGTGGCACATCCCCAAATCGTGATTGCACCGGTGTTGCAGCCGCTGGAGCGTTGCGGGCAGCCGGGAGCTGTTGTTGAATCTGCTTGCGAATATTGTCCATAATCCGACTGACGTTTGGTGCCGCAGGGGTCGCCTCTGCCGGCAGATTTGCTCGGCTCGGCGGCCGACTCGCTGACGGGGGTGGGGTGGCCGACGTACTTGGGCGCGCACTACTAGGCGCCGGTGGCGTATTTGGCCGACTCGGCACCGGCGCGCTTGGGCGCACACTGCTCGGCGTAGACGCAGGATTTGGCCGACTCGGCGCCGGTGTGCTCGGTCGCACACTACTTGGTGTAGACACAGGATTTGACCGACTCGGCACCGGCGTGGTTGGCGCAGGTGGTTGACTCACCGGTGCGGGTGGGGTAGGTTCGGCGGGAGTTCGTTTGGGCCGCGTAGCCCACGAGCGCCGTGGAGGCACCGGGGTGTTGCGATTCGCCCCCATCGGGGGGTATTTTTGCGGGGCAGTCACATCACTCGGTGCCCCGGGAGTGGCACTCGGTATCACCGTGTATATTTCGTCATCGTCACGCACCGGTGGCATAGGGATGGCCGCAGTGGCTGGCGCATCACGGCGTGGTGCCGGCATCGCTAATGGAGGTAAGGCCGGACTCGCTGCCGGCATGGTAATTCCACGGGTGCCGATCAAACGACGCAACCATTCGTTGTCCAACTGACAACTTTCAGCCAATAACGGGTCTGCCTGCAACGTCTGGGCAATCGCCACCGCCGTCACGAGTACTTCTTCGATATGCGCAAACATCCATTCGGCGGCCCCATTACCCCCTGGCTGTGCATCGATGATATAGAGACGACGGAAGGTCGTATCGCCACACGGCACCACCGCTGACGTTTTTAACATGCTCAATACCGGCAATGTCAACACCACACTCCAGCCAATCCGCAACGCGGCCTCATCGACACACTGTGGCACATCGATCCACCAGCCCGGTGCGCTCCAACGACTTTCGAGGGGTGTCGCAAACATATGGTCACGCACCACATCGTCACGTAGTTCGCGCATCCCCACAACCCGCTCCGTCACCAACACCCGTCCGTAAGTCACCACTGCACCTTGCGAAAGCGTATGCGTAGTTTTTGTGTCACGAATGGCCACCTCACAGGAACGTAACGGTAAGGTACGCCGTTGCGGTACATCGGGCTGGAGCACCACACTGCCGTCGTCTTCATTACGTTGGACAACCCGCATGCCACCATACCACGGCGGCACCGAAGCCCCTTTGGCCAACCAACGCTCAAACCCAGTCGGGTCAAACGGGGCATCGAGGCTGATGTCCCCAATCCGCAATAGTACCGGCAACCCAATCGCCGATAACAAATGGAAATCGTCGTAGGGGTCGTCTTCGCCAGCACTCACCCAGCCTTGGGTGTTAGGCAATACCCGCAATTGTTGGCGTTCGACCAAACGATCACGCAATTCGCTGGCATGCCACGCCGTGATTTCTTCATCGCGCAACGGCCATTCATAGGCAGCCGTGCGCAAATGTTGGGTAAGCACATAGGCATTGAGGGCGGCGAGTGGCCAATCAACCGTCAGATTTTCAACCAATCGCGTCGGGACTTGCGAATACCAGCTATCGAGGGGGTGGGAACCAAGCAATACCACCACGGCATGGTAGCCACTCCGCAACGCTTGTGCGAGGAGCCAGCGATCATCGGCAATCCCAGCCACAATCAAGACCTGTGCCCCCGTCAGTTGTGTCCCAACGGTAATACTCTGTTGGGGGTCAGCCTCGGGTAATAGATGTTGCTCGACATCACGGGCATACAAATGTGCCGTATAGCCAGCATCGCTGATTTGCACGGCCAACTCATGGGCGACGGCGAGGTAATCTTCGGGTAAATGCCACACCGACACATCAACCGCATCGTTGGGGTAATCATCAGCAGGAATCAGACGCCATGAGCCCACACCGAGGCTCCGCAACACGGCATCCAACCCATCGGCAGGCATACTCGTCGCCAGCCATTGCACCACTTGCATGCTGGCATAACGATTCACTACCCGTTGTAGCCGCACGAGCAGGGCTGCGATATGATACATGCCGATCCCAGCAGCCATATGTAAATCGACCAAGCCAATCAGGCGGACTGCCTCCCAACACGGGCGCCACATGCGGTCATGGTAGCGCAACAGGCGGCGGTGTAACGCTTCGTACGTCACAATCAATAATCGTGCCTGCGGCATATCGCCGCTACTATCACTGATGACGGCAACGGTGATGTCGTGATCGAGGACTTTATCGACAAATGTATTGACTTCGTGGCACACCACTTGGGCGGCGACATCGTCGTGCACCAACAAAATGGCGCGACTGCCGGGGATGTCAATCAGCTGGTTGACGGTCAGACAAATCATGCTCAGCAATCGACGCGGGTGCGCCGCCACAATCGCTGCTGGCTCACCCCGCCGCATCGCCATCAATGTGGTGGCGTGGTGAGGGCGGAATGGTTCGCCGGTCAGATTCACCCATGCGTGTGAAACAACCTGCTCCACCGCCAAATGAGTAATCCGTTGCCCAGGATTGCCTGGTATTTGCCGATGCAGGCAGACGATGTCTGCACCGTATTGTTGACCAAATGTGTCAATCACATCATGGATGCGCGCTGCCATACCATGCCCTTTTTTTATAAAAAATCATACAAAAATCTGCGCTATTACCTAGTGTAGCACAATCGGTTCCGTGATTCAGCCTACTCACGTTTACCCCAATTCACAAATTCATCCAAATTGCGCTTGCAAATTGATTTCGGCTGTGATATTATACACCTCGTTGTTGTGACGCGCGAGCTTAAGCAGCAAGCGGTAAGCGGCGGCCCCATCGTCTAGCGGCCTTGGACGTCACCCTCTCAAGGTGAAGATCGTGGGTTCGAATCCCACTGGGGTCACCAAAACATTCCGTAGAAGTCCACATGGGGATGTGGTGTAGTCGGCCTAACATGCGACCCTGTCAAGGTCGAGACCGCGGGTTCGAATCCCGTCATCCCCGCCACAGACACCGCCAAGTGCAATGCACTTGGCGGTCGTGTTTTATCGTGGCTGTTATTTTTTCAAAATACTGCGCAGATCTCCGCAATGTCCATGGCAAATATATTTTTTAAATTGACTATACCGATCCTGCGGTCCTCAACGAGCGCCTACAAGGCTGCTTCCGCTCCATGAATCGCATGGATGTCAACAACGTTTTTACCTATTCGGGGGGGTTTGTGAACTGGGTAACGCAAATCCTTAACCCACAGTAATCATGAACCAACCCACTTTCAAATTCTGATTTGACGCTAGCCCTTGCACACGCTACAATACAGGGACGGATTCAGGCTGGGGCAGTGTGCCTACAGCGGGGAGCAGTAATGTTCGAAAGCCTAGCGGATCGCTTACAGGCAGTATTCAAAAAGCTCGGTGGCAAAGGCCGCCTGGGCGAAGAAGACGTGCGCGAGGCGATGAAGCAGGTCCGGTTGGCCCTGCTCGAAGCCGACGTGAATTTACAAGTGGTGCGTGACTTTGTCGCCAAGGTATCAGAACGAGCCGTAGGCGAAGAAGTATCACGGAGCTTGACGCCGTCACAACAAGTCATCAAGATCGTCCGCAACGAATTGGTATCGTTGCTTGGCGATGCCGAAGTGCCGTTGGCCGATGCCACCTTGCCGCCCACCGTGATTATGTTGGTGGGGTTACAAGGTGCTGGTAAGACCACGCACGCCGCCAAACTTGCCTTATACCTGCGCAAAAAAGGCAAGCGTCCATTGTTAGTGGCCGCTGACGTCTATCGCCCTGCGGCGGTGACACAGCTCGAATCGCTGGGGAAGCAGATTAACATCCCCGTATACAGCGAGGGGACGGCCGCCAAACCAACCGACATTGTGACCCGTGCCTTGGCGTATGCGCGCCAAGAGCACTGCAACTACGTACTGATTGACACCGCCGGTCGGCTCCAAATCGACGACGTCTTGATGACTGAGCTGAGCGACATTGTCGCAATAGCCCAGCCCCACGAGCGGTTGTTGGTCGTAGATGCCATGATTGGTCAAGAAGCAGTCCGAGTCGCAGACGAGTTCAACAAACGGGTGGCGCTCAGCGGGATTATTTTCACCAAGGTGGATGGTGATGCCCGTGGTGGTGCAGCCTTGTCGGTGCGGGCAGTGACAGGTGTACCAATTAAGTTTTTGGGCAGTGGTGAAAAAATCGAAGCGGGCACGCTCGAAGTATTTCATCCCGATCGGTTGGCCTCGCGGATTCTCGGTATGGGTGACGTCTTGTCGCTCATCGAGCGTGCCGAGCAGACCATCGACCAAGGCGAAGCAGACCGCATGCAGAAACGGCTTGCCAAAGGCTCATTTGACCTCGAAGACTTTTTGTCGTCGATGAAGCAAATGCGGCAACTCGGACCCATCAACCAGATTCTCGGCATGTTGCCGGGGATGGGACAGCTGGCCAAAGCCGGCGATCTGGTCAACGAGAAGGAATTACGTCGTGTTGAGGCCATCATCCAAGCGATGACACCCGGCGAGCGACGCAATCCGGATATAATCAAAGGCAGTCGAAAAGAGCGGATTGCCAAGGGGAGTGGCACGTCGAGCCAACAGGTCTCGGCGTTGCTCAAAAACTTCCAGCAGATGCAACGGGTAATGAAGCAGTTCGGCGGCAAAACCAAAGGCCGCATGCCTGACCCGCGTGAATTAATGCGCCGGCTCCGCTAAAGCAACACACAGCACGTTACGTGTAGGAGGCAGATCGTACTATGGTCACTATTCGTTTGCGCCGCGCCGGCAAAAAGAAGCAACCCAGCTATCGTTTGGTTGTGGCCGATTCACGGGCACCCCGTGACGGCAAATTCATCGAGATTGTCGGTCACTACAATCCGGTGCGCCAACCCCAAGAACTCGAAGTCAAGGCCGATCGCATCCGTCATTGGATGAGCGTCGGTGCCCAACCTTCCGAGACAGTGGTACGGTTGCTCAAGCGCGTCGATGTCCTCGATGCCAATGGCAAACCCACCCCGGTCGTCAGCTAGAAATCAAGTAGATGCGTACGTTACTCGAGTACATGGTGCGGAACCTCGTCGACCAGCCCGAGGCGGTACAAATCCGCGAACGGGCGACGCCGTATGCCGTCAATTTCCGCTTGAGCGTTAGCTCACAAGAAGCCGGCAAAATCATCGGACGCAACGGTCGCGTGGCCAAAGCCATTCGTGATTTGGTAGCAGTAGCAGCGGCACGCCAAGGCAAGCGTGTCCATATTGATATCGAATAGCCCATGAGCGACGCATACACCCCAAATGCCGATGAGTTATTGCTCATCGGCACATTGACCAACGTCGTCGGCCTGCGTGGTATGGTCCGACTCAACCTTGTGTCAACTCAACCCGAACATTTGGCCAAATCACAACCAATGTTGTATAGCCACGACGGCAAACGTTCGTTTCGGCTCCGTAGCCTCGCACACTACAAAGGCGCACTCTACACTGCCACCCTCGGTGGCGTGGCGACGCGTGACCAAGCCGAAGCCTTACGCAACACCGATTTGTACATCATTGCCAGTGCCGCTGCCCCCCTCGACAACGACGAGTACTTCATCCATGATTTACCAGGGATGACGGTCGTCGACGAAGCAGGGACGGTAATCGGCGTCATTAACGATGTGATTACCACTGGCGCAAGTGACGTCATCGTCATCGAGCGCCCGGGCTTGTCCGAAGCACTCGTCCCCATGGTCAAAGCCTTTGTGCGCCATCTCGATGTCGCCAATCGCCGCCTGACGATTGCGCCTATCCCTGGCCTAATCGCCGAAAGTTAATCAGCCGTGGCGTCGGGGTGACTCGACGCCACAGCCATATGCGCCCGTATCCAGCCATCCCGATCGCTACGGATGATTGGGTTGCGATACAGCCGTACCCACCCCGCTACGTACCCCACCATTTTGGCTACATCACCAACCACCCGCAACCATGGCACTAGCCCCATCGCTGCCACGGTTTGCCAACCGTTGACTCCTTCACCATAGCGCCGCCATAAGCGTACCCACGGCATCCTGCTGTAGGCAATCATTCCGATTGCCAGCAACAACCATGCCCATCCCCCCAGACTCGCCAATGCCAATGCCCACAAATAGACAGCATAGCGGATCGCATGCCGCCGTGGCCAGAGCCCCGCAACCGCATCCCCCCGCGCATAAAAATAATACTGCCGCGCAAATTGCCATAGGTCAGAACGGGGCTGGAAGTGCACGAGCGCATTTTCCACAAACACAAATCGCATCCCCGCCTGCTTGAGTGCTAAATCATACAATACGTCTTCACAATGAGTAGCCCACTCCGGGTACCCTGATACCGTCTCCCACGCGACTTTGGTAAATGCCACTGACTTGCCAAATGGCAAAAACGTCGCCCCGTCGATTTCATCAGGATCACGATAATTCGTGTTGCCCAACGCCAACTCAAATACACTGCGTGGTAATGGCCGAAAAAAGCCCCCCACCACATCAGCCTCATCACTGATAAGTGGCGTCGTAATCCGCTTGAGCCAATGCCGATCCAACAACAATCCCGCATCAGTACAGGCAATAATGTCACCTGTGGCATGAAAAATCGCATTATTTCGCCCCGAAGGAATGTTGTATCCTCCTTTGACAAGGCGAATCGGATACCCTACATCGATATAGCTTTGGACAATCAATGCAGTATCGTCTTGACTATTGCAATCATTAATCACGATTTCATCAGCCGACCAACTTTGCCCAATCATCGATTCGAGCAACTGGGTAATATTGTCGGCTTCATCGCGTACCGTACATATCAACGATATTTTTTTGGCCATGTGTGGCTCCATTTCAGGGTGCTACCGCACAAACGATATAGACACCTTCACACAATAGGTCTTACAAAACCATTGTCTGTAGTATACTGATAAATAGGGAACTTCGGCAACATATTACACGTCATATTAGCACTGTTTTAACAGGATTTCTATTTATGTCTATCATTCGCATCTTGGGCATCGCTATTTTCATCACCGTACTTGCCAATTGTGGCAGTCAATCAGTCGAGACACCCTCAGCCACACCCTGGCCGAGTGCCACCGTCCCGGCAATCACCCCAACCATTCCAA
>CAISXI010000135.1 GCA_903889425.1 uncultured Roseiflexaceae bacterium
GCGTAATCGGGCCTACCCAGAATAGTAAAACGCAAGCAAACCGCCCACATCACTCCATGTGATGTGGGCGGTTTGTCTGTTCGGTGATTACCGGTTAGGGGGTAGGCACTGCGGTATCGGTTGGTACTGCGGTGTCGGTAGCAGTGGCGGTTGGTACTGCGGTGTCAGTCGGTACTGCGGTATCGGTGGCCGTGGCAGTGGGTACTGCGGTATCGGTGGCGGTAGCGGTGGCAGTGGCGGTCGCAGTGGGTATGGGCTTGGTGAGAATCCGTACAATGACTGGTCGTGATGCGGTACGATTGCCAACCACATCGGTAACGATGGCATAGACTGACTGATTCCCTGCCACGGCATTGCTGATGCGGACCACATTAAATGCGCCGGTGCCAATCAATACGCCAGGAGCTGCGGGTGTGCCAGTATACCAATTTACGGTCAAGGCACCAGCCCCGCCTGCGGCGCGGACGCTCATGATGGCGGTGGCATCATCACCACTCCAGGTGGCGGTGGTGGCACGTGGTTGGGCCACAATCCAGATACTCGGGATGTTAATTGCAACAGTTGCGTCTCGTGAAGTGATGCTACTTGCGGCGGCATCGGTGACAATCACGCTGTAGAGTCGCGCCGTATCGGTGAATGAGTTAAAGGTTACTTGTAAGTTGGGGCCAGTGCCGACAGTGGCGCCATCAAGTTGCCAGGCATAGCTCAAGGGTGGGATGCCACCTTTGGCTTTGGCGCTGAGGATCGTGGTGGCTTGAGTACCGCGCCATACGGCCAGACTATTGCGGGGCTCACTGCTGAATACTAATGAGAGTGGTGAGATGACGACATTGACGGCTGCGGAGTCAATGGTGTTGCCATTGAAATCAGTGACCCGGGCCCAGTAGGCATAGGTACCAAGGGTGACAACTTGCTTGGTTTCTTTGCGGGTGCCGACAATGGTGCTAGTATCACCAACTGCGCCACGGTACCATACATAGGTGTAGGGTTTGGTGCCGCCGGCAGCTTCGGCTTTGAGTTCGATGACTTTGTTGGCTGCGGTGATGCTATAGGCCATGTCGCGTGATTGTGACGCGATGCGCAATGGCACGGGAGTCGGGGCAACGAAGGCTGTGATGGCCACAGTGACTTCATTACTATCGATTGTGGCGCTGGTGGCATCAGTGACCCGGGCCCAATAGCTATAGCTGCCAATGGCCAACGTGGTAGAGAGTTTGATCCGGTTGCCTACGACTGTCGTGGTGTCGCCGACACTGCCTTGGTACCAGGTGTAGGTATAAGGTTTGGTGCCGCCGGTGGCTTCGATTGCGAGTTCGATTCTTTTGCTACCAATTGTGGTGGTGGTCGTGACGTTGGCAGGTTGTTTTTTGATTTGCAATGCCACAATGCGGCTCGGGGCGGCAAATGCCATAAACGGCAACATTCCTAAAACGAACGCGACGATGAGAATGAGTTTGGATTTCATGATGTACTCCATATCTTTAAGTCTCGAGATTATGACGGTGTAAGCGAGGCAGAAGTTCCCTGTGCGTCATGGGTACTCACCATTACTGTATTTTGCCACAACAAACACATTACTGCAGCGTAATTAGGGTGCGCACGCACACAAAAATACCCCCAGTGCATGATTGCACTGGGGGTATTGAGTAGATTACCGAGGTTGCTCGGTTATGGCCGGCGGGTCGCAGTCGGTCGCGGTGTGGCGCTGGGGCGGGGGGTAGCGGTAGGTTTGGGCATGGCGGGTACCTTGACGGTAATCACTTTACTCGTCACACTGCGGCCACGGACATCAGTGGCAACCACATAGAAGGTACGATTGCCGGGGGTGACATTACCCATCCGTACTGTGCCAGCCCGGGTGTTGGCAACCACGGCGCCGGCAGCGTTGGGGGTGCCACTATGCCACGTATAGGTCAGGGCGCCTGCGCCACCGGTGGCGACGCTATTGACAACAAAGGTGATTTCGTTACCAATCCATTTGGCAGTGGCATTGCCTGGTTGGGTGACGAAGCGGATGGGCGGGACGGTGAAGTCGATTTTGGCGTGGCGTGAGGTGGCCAACTCGCCGTTGGCATCACTGACCATCACGTAGTAGCTCCGGGCGGTTTCGGCAGGGTCAGTGAAGGTCGCGGTGTAGGTGGTCACATCACTCGATTGCACGATTTGGTCATCGGCAGGGGTGGCACCTTCCAATACCCAGCTGTAGATGTAGGGTGCGGTGCCGCCAGTGACAGCCACGCGCATGGGCACATTGGCCTGATCAACATTCCAGATCCCTGAGGCATCTTGCAAATCCGTGGTAAAGCGGATGAGTTCGGGTTCGACGGTCACGGCAATGGGGTCAGATTCGACCATTTCACCGTTGGCGTCAGCTACTTGGGCCCAGAAATAATAGTTGCCGATGGGCAAATCGAGGGCAATATTAGCGTCATTGCCGACGACCATGCCGGTGCCAGAGCCATCGTCTTGGAGCCAGGTATAGCTGTAGGGTTCGCTGCCACCAATGGCGGTCACAAACAACGGCACGTTGGCGGTGCCATCGGTGGTGACGAGGGTGGTATCGCCTGATTGTTCGACAATTGCCAACGGACCAGTAGCATCTGGGGCGGTAATGTCGACCTGAATCGGATCAGAATCGATGATGTTGTTTTGGTTGTCGGTGATTTGCACCCAGTAGGTATAGTTGCCAGGCTCGAGGGTCAGACGGATGCGTGAGCGATAGCCGATCTCGGTGCTGGTATCACCCACAGCACCTTGGTACCAGGTGTAATTGTAGGGTTGACTGCCACCACGGACGCGTACGCTGAGGCGGATTCGTTCACTCAAATTCTCGGTCACAATTGCAATGTCGGACGTTTGGTCGACAATCCGTAATGGACGGATTTGACCGCCACCACCGTTGCCACCACCATTGTCGTCACCACCATTGTCGTCACCACCATTGTTGCCACCGCCATTGTTGCCACCGCCATTGTTGCCACCGCCATGACGGGCGGGGCCTACTGCTTCAGGGGTGGGCGGCGGATTTGCGGCAAATACTGCGACGGGCACAAAGGCCAACGCCAGCAGTACCAAAATGAATAAACGCTTCATCACAGAGTCCTTTACACAATAGAAAAATCCACATAACCTCTGCAGGACGAGATTAGTGGTGCATAAGTTCCCGTGATGAAGTAGGAAGCATGAAGGAGGAAGGAGGAAGTAAGTAGGAAGTGGATTGGATGTGCGAGGCAATCCCCCGCACATCCACGGAATCAATTGAAAATGACTCCGTATAAGACAAATGGCATCTCGCATGGGTAGATATTTATCGCGTGCATTACGCAAAAAACGACTCTGTGTACTCCGTGTGCTCTGTGCGAGATAAATGAATCTCTCCTA
>CAISXI010000136.1 GCA_903889425.1 uncultured Roseiflexaceae bacterium
CCACATGGATATCGCAACTATTAGTGTAATCGTGCAGTTGGTATTTCTCGAAGGTATTTTGTCTATCGACAATGCCGCTGTATTGGGTGCGATGGTCGCACATCTACCCACCAACCAGCCAATCCCTTGGCCGAAATCATTGAGCTTTTTGAGTAATTGGGGGCAACGTAGCCTCGGTAATCAGCGTGATGCAGCATTAAAAGTCGGCTTGTTGGGTGCATACCTTGGTCGTGGCTTGATGCTGGTGATTGCAGGATGGATTATCCAATTCCCGTGGTTACGCCTGGTAGGAGCACTTTACTTGATGTATCTCGCTATCCGACATTTTGGTGAGCGCTTTGATTATGCGCACAAGAATGATCAACACGAAGGTAGCACAATCAAGGTCAGTGGTTTCTGGGCAACCGTTGCGGCACTCGAACTCGCCGATTTGGCGTTCAGTATTGACAATGTAATCGCCGCAGTAGCGCTCTCTGATAAACTTTGGGTGGTTATGCTAGGCGTTGCGATTGGTATCGTGGTGATGCGTTTTGCGGCCGCAATTTTTAGCAAATTGATACAATGGGATCCCGCATTTGAAACTAGCGCATTTTTGTTGTTGCTGGTAATTGGCAGCGAGTTGATTTTGCATGAATACGCTCACATCACGTTTAGTGAAATACAGCAGTTTGCGATTTCGGTGAGTGTATTGTTTGGCACTATTCTGATTGCCCGTTCACCCTTGCGCAAATCAGTTGTTTGGTTATTGTGGCCGTTTCGCTGGTTGTGTTATACCATTGTGCGCTTCGTCGATGGGTTTTTGGGCATTTTGTGGTTGCCCTTCCAAAAGAAATCGCTCTAAACCAAATCACCCTGTGTGTGGTCATACGACCACACACAGGGTGATTCCAATACGCTAGTTAGCTTACCCCATTTGTTGGTAGCCAGGTACCGTCAAAAACTCGACAAATTCAGGACTTAACACCAACAAATCCAACAATGCAATCGCTTGGTCGAGCCGCGGGCCGGCCAAGCGTTCCTGCAATTTGGCCACTTCTTCGTCACGAATCTGGGCATACAATTCTGCCGTCACCGCCCGGCCATCGGCGAGGGTGGCGTGATGGTGGACCCATTGCCAGATTTGTGAGCGCGAAATTTCGGCGGTGGCGACGTCTTCCATCAAATAATTAATTGCCACCGCCCCCCGACCACCAAACCAAGCCTCGATGTATTGCAATGCCACGTTAATGTTGTTGCGCATGCCGGCTTCGGTGATATCGCCGGTGGGGATCATCAACAAATCGGCCGCTGCAATATGTACATTAGGTACTTGGGCGATTTGGTTATCACCGCTAAAGGCATTGTTAAACACTTCTTGGACCGCCGGCACCAAACCGGGGTGGGCCACCCAGGCTCCGTCGAAGCCTTGTTGGGCTTCGCGTTGCTTGTCGGCCCGCACATTTACCAACGCCCGCTCGTTGGCTTCGATATCGTCACGGCGTGGAATAATTGCCGACATGCCACCCATGGCGTGGGCGCCACGGCGGTGACAGGTGGCAGCTACGAGTTCGGCGGCCGACCGCAAAAAGTGCACGCCCATGGTGACCTGGGCCCGATCGGGTAAGACAAAGTCATCGCGGTGGTTAAAGGCTTTGATGAAGCTATAGATGTAATCCCAGCGACCGTGGTTGAGACCACTCGAGTGGTTACGCAATTCATACAAAATTTCGTCCATCTCGAAGGCCGCCAAAATGTGCTCAATCAATACCGTGGCGCGAATCGAGCCTTGGGCAATCTTGAGCCGGTCTTGGGCATAGACAAAAATGTCGTTCCACAAGCGTGCTTCGCGGTGATGTTGTAATTTGGGCAGATAAAAATAGGGCCCACTGCCACGGGAAAGAAGTTCTTGGGCGTTATGGAAAAAATAGAGCCCGAAGTCAAACATACCACCCGAAATCGGTTGGTCGTTGTAGGTCACATGCTTTTCGTCGAGATGCCAACCCCGTGCCCGCACTGCTAGCACGGCAGTTTTGTCGTTGAGCCGGTAGGTTTTGCCGTCTGACACGAGTTCGATGGTACGGCGAATGGCATCACGGAGATTGATTTGGCCTTGGACGACGTTGTCCCACAATGGGGCGTTGGCGTCCTCGAAGTCGGCCATAAAGACGTTGGCACCTGAATTGAGGGCGTTGATGACCATTTTGCGGTCAACGGGGCCGGTAATTTCGGTACGACGATTGCGGAAGTCGGCAGCCGGCGGTACTACGCGCCACAACCCGGAACGGATATGGGCCGTCGCTGGATCAAAGTCGGGCAAGCGTCCGGCTTTGAGTTCGTCCCAGCGTTGCTGACGGCGCGCCAATAGTTCTTGGCGACGGGGCTCAAACCGTTCGACTAATTCGGCCACAAATGCCAACGCTTCAGGCGTCAATAGGGCATCATAGCCAGGGCGCATGGCGCCATGAATCACAAGCGGACTCGTCATCGCACAGCCTTTCTTTGCTGATTACTGCATTCAACATCACCGGACATCGTGCCACCGCAACGCAGAAAAATCGCGCCACGGGCCTGATTTTTCACACACAATTACTCAGTCGCCACAATGGCCATGTTGAGTTGACTCCCCAAGCGCCGGAATTCAGCCACCCACGTGGTTGATTCTGCATTGCCTTGCGTGGCAGACCGACACATTAAATCATAATCACGTTGCCATACCACATTATAATTGTTTTGCACCATCCACATATCGACATCAATCCCTTGGGCAATGTCAACCACATCAATCATGGTTTGCAATAAATCTGCGTGGCACGGTGTTTCGACCAATTGTGCCGCGAGGTGGTGGAGGGTTTGGGTATATTCGTACGCCAACAACGCTTTATCGAGCACCACACCCGATTGGGTGGCGGCATGGAGTACTTGGCGTAATTGTGCGGTATCGACAGGCAGCTGAAGCAACGCCGTGCGAATATCGGCATGGACGGCCATGGCTGCCGCCATTTGTAATTCGGGGGGCAGTGGCAAGGTCATACGTTGCAAAAAGCGCATCAAATTGGCGTGTTGGGCATACATTTGATGATATTGTTGCGCCACACTATCCACCACGCCACGTAGCATACTAGTCAAAATCGTCCGTTGTTCATCGCGGAAAATCGAGCGCAACGAATAATCAAAGCGCCCCAGCTCACTATGCATCGCTTGCAACAACGCATCTTGGTCGTGGTTTTTGATGGCATCAGAAATACTTTTGTGCAACCGTTGATAGCGATCTATTTCTGGGCGCACCCCGCCGGCTAGCACCTGCTCGCCCATCAATACCACGCCATAGACAAATTGGGCCTGCTCACCCGTCAACAACGCCGTCACATCGGATACACCAATCACCACCTGGACTTGATCGAGGGTCCAGCGTTGTTGTTTTTGGCGGGTCACGTGATGTAGATAGACCACATCCGCCGGCGGTGTGTCGAGAAACAAGGCCGTCAAGGCGTCGTGGGCACAAATATCAGCAAGGGTGATGGTCAATGGCTGAACTTGTTGGGTATACAATTCGGCCACGGTCACGCCCGTATTGCTGACGACCTGCTCGAGTTGTTCGTGGAAGCCTTCTTCGAGGTCGAGTTGCAAGGTCTGTTTGGCCAGTTGTAGCATGCGGGCGGCATAACGCAACACTTGAATGGTTTCGATGCCACTAGGATCATTAAAAAACCAGGCACAGCTGGTAAAGCTCTGCATCAATTGGCGTTGGAGCTCGAGCAGTGCCAGGGCTGGCCAGCGTTGATTGGCGCGGGCGTATTTGGTCAAAAACCGTTTGACCGTGGCGTCGCTCGGGTCATTAATGATTTCGATGTAGGCGTCACGGGCTTGCCACGGGTTGGCAAACACACGGGCGGCGGTTTTTTCCCATTGGGCATCAACCTCAGTGCGAGCCCATTCGAGGGCTAGACGCAGCGGGCCGCGCCAGGCTTGATTCCAGCCCAATGCGCCACCCGTATGGCAGCCACAGTCGCTACGCCAGCGTTCGACGCCGTGGCTACAACTCCACGAGCTTTGCTCGACGATTTGCACTTCGTGTTGGGGGGGACACAACGCCAAAAACTCGCCATACACGGTAATCCGGGCTAGGCCGGTATCGTGGATGTGATGCAAGGCATAGGCCAACGCCATTTCGCCATGGCGATGGTGATGCCCGTAGGTTTCACCATCGGTGGCGACATGCGCCAATTGGGGGGTAGTCACATCAGCGGGCACATGTGCCAACAAGGCCTGCGCCAAGGCTTCGCCGCTATAAAGTAAGCCTTGGAAGGCGATGGATTGCGATACGGATCCATTGTAGAAAAAAATCGCAATCTGGCGACCCGAAGGGAGATTCACACGGTACGGCACAGTGGTGTCAATCCCTACACCGGCCACATTTTGCCATTCATCCGTGCCAAGTGCACGAAATCGGGCGGCTTGATGGGGTGCCAGCACGGTATAGCGCACGCCGTATTCGGCCAAGGCTTCGAGTGAGTCAGTACAAACTGCCGCCTCGGGGAGCCACATCCCCTCGGGGTCACGGCCAAAATGATGATGGAAGTCGGCGACGCCCCAGGCCACTTGGGTACGGCGGTCGCGGGGTGTGGCCAGCGGCATAATGATATGCCCGTAGGCTTGACCGATGGCGGGGCCATGGCCACCAAAGCGGGCTTGGCCTTCTTTGTCGGCCGCCAAAATACCGGCATAAGCCACGGGCTCGGCTTGGGCCAGCCAGCGCATCAGGGTTGGCCCCACATTGAAACTCATCCAGGCATAGTTGTTGATGATATGTTGGATGCGCCCTTGCTCGTCGAGGATGCGCGCCGCCGTATTGGGGGCGTAGCATTCAGCCGTAATCCGGGCATTCCAATCGTGGTAGGGCGTAGCGCTTGGTTGCATATCAATCGCATCGAGCCACGGGTTTTCACGGGGGGGTTGATAAAAGTGCCCATGCACACAGACAAATCGTGTCACGATTGCATCCTATGGTAACCCAATGGGGTAAGAATTGATGAATTACAGACGAGTTACTCCGCCACTGGCGCAATATACACCACCGCCAACGGGGGCATATTGACCAATGCTGAATAGGGCATGCCGTGGCACGGCACGGCTTCGACGACGATATCGGCACGCATACCACTACCGCCATACTGACTATCGTCACTATTGAGGATTACTTGCCAGGCACCACCATGAGGCAAGCCGATGCGGTAATGGTGGCGGGGTACTGGTGTGAAGTTACACCACACCGCCACATTGCGCACACCAGCGCCACCACGGCGCAAGGCAACCACCACACTCTGGTCGGCGTCATCACAGGCAATCCAATGGAAGCCCCACGGGTCAAAATCCAACTGGTGCAAGGCGGGCTCGACAATATGCAAATGATTCAAATCACGCACCAAGGCATTGATGCCACGGTGCATGGGGTCTTCGAGCACAAACCAATCGAGCTCGCGTTCGTATGACCATTCGCGCCACTGGCCGATTTCCCCACCCATAAAGAGCAGTTTTTTGCCCGCTTGTGCATACATATAGCCATACAGCGCCCGTAGATTGGCAAATTGTTGCCAGCGATCGCCTGGCATTTTGGCCAGCAAGGCGCCTTTGCCATGCACGACCTCGTCGTGCGACAACGCCAAGGTAAATTGCTCACTGGCCGAATAGAGCGACCGAAAGGTTAGATTGTTGTGGTGGAAGCGACGGTGGACGGGGTCGTTGCTCATATACTTCAGGGTATCGTGCATCCAGCCCATGTCCCACTTCATGGCAAAGCCGAGTCCGCCGATGTCGGTGGGACGCGACACCATTGGCCAGGCCGTCGATTCTTCGGCAATCATGGTGACCCCAGGGTAGGCATAGCGCACTTGGTCATTGAGACGGCGCAACAACACGATGGCGTCGATGTTTTCGCGGCCACCATAGGCATTGGGAATCCACTCGCCGGCCTTGCGGGAATAATCGAGGTAGAGCATCGAGGCCACCGCGTCAACCCGCAACCCATCGATATGGTAGCGTTCAATCCAAGAAATCGCACTACTAATCAAAAAGCTCCGCACTTCGTGACGGCCATAATTAAAAATATAACTGCCCCAGTCAGGGTGATAGCCTTGGCGGGGGTCAGAATGCTCGTACACATGCGTGCCATCAAATAGTGCCAAACCGTGGGCATCGACGGCGAAATGCGACGGCACCCAGTCGAGGATAATCCCGATGCCTTTTTGGTGCAGATAATCGACGAACCCCATAAAGTCGTGGGGCGTGCCAAAGCGACTGGTGGGAGCATACAAGCCAACGGTCTGGTAGCCCCACGAGCCATCGTAGGGAAATTCCATGATCGGCAATAACTCTACGTGGGTATAGTTCATCGCCACCAAATAATCGGCCAATTTGCGGGCGGCATCGGCGTACCCCAGCCACGAGCCATCGGGATTGCGCATCCACGAGCCCAAATGCACTTCGTAGATGCTCATGGGGGCTTGGGTGACATCGTAGCTCCGGCGTGATTGCATCCAGGCATCGTCGTGCCACTGGTAGGTGGTCAAATCAGTGACCACTGAGCCGGTGCGGGGGCGGAATTCGGCGGCAGCGGCACAGGGATCGGCTTTTTCCAGCCAATCACCTGATTGGGTTTCGATGGCGTATTTATAGCAACAGCCTACCGGCACATCGGCAAAGAAATTTGCCCACAACCCAGAGGCGCCTTGGGGGTATAACGTGGTCACTCCCCGTTGCCAGCCATTGAAATCGCCAATCACATGCACGGCGCGGGCACTTGGTGCCCATACCGCAAAATGCACACCCGTCACCCCATCACGCTGACAATAAATCGCGCCGAGGCGTTCGTGGAGGGCAAAATGCGACCCCTCATTAAACAAGTAAAGATCATCTTGACTTAGTAGGGTATGGCCGTGCAATTGTGTCGGCATACATGCTCCTCAATAACAAACTAACGGCTCACAATCGCATCACGCACCGCGGCGTAAAACGGATCAAGAGTCGCTACTGCCTGCAAATCTTTCAATCCTTCGGGGTCACGGGGGTTGACGAGTGTTTTGGCCCAGCCCCGCAAGAAGCGGGCACTCGTTACCGAGTCATCTTGGGTCAATGCCATGGTGCTAAATTGTACTACATTATCAAACAACGTCACCCGGAACTCATCGATTGACGTGTCAGTAGCCACATCGATGCCTTCGGCAATCGGGCCGGCAAACCACTTGCCCTTGGGGTTGGCGGCATCTTTGGCACCGACGGCCTGTAACATTTTCACGGCTGCATCATAATCACCATAATACACTTCCGACAAAAACGGAAATGCGTCGTCTGTTTCGGGAATACGAAGCTTCGACCAATGCGTCAGCAAGGCCACATTCCATTTGTCTACATCAGTCGTCGGAGTGCTGATGGTAGGCAACAATTTGGTTACCATGTTCCAGCGTTGGGCGTTGGCATAATCTATTGCTTTTTGGATGGTGGTGTCATTTGATGCAATTAATTTTTGCTCGACAAACGCAGTGCCGTCCCAGGTATAGACGGTATCGGAATAAATACGTACACCACAGGCATAACAAAACACATAATAGTCGGTGGCATCCCCAATCACATCTTGCACGCCGTCACCATTGACATCCATTACCGTCAAGGCACCACCACCGGCATCAGAGTGGGTTTCGAGCGCTAATTTGAGGGTTTTGCCATCGAACGCAAACACGGTACCGAAGCTACTATGCGCACCCACGCCACCATGCACAATAAACAACGTGTGCGTGGGGTCGGGGTTGGGTAATAATTCGAGATCGCCAATATATTCGCCATTGGTAAAGTCATACTGGGTGATTTTGACAAATTCAGCGCCTTGTTTTTGGTAGATGGTCAACGGATGTGGATTATCTATATTTTCCATCATGCCTTTGCTAATGGTTGCAAAAAACTGCCCCTCGGCGCCGTTAGACAGGGCCACCACTACCACATCACCTTGGAGCGAAGCCGTCAATCCCGACGCATCGGGGGTGGCAGTAGCGGGCATCAACGCAATCGTGGTGGCAGCCAAGGCGGTGGCATCGGGGGCGTCGGCATTGCTGGGGGTTGACGTCGGCAGCACAAACTGGGTTGGAGTCGCGCCATCGGTCACTGCCGTTGCGCCTTCAGCAACCACCGGAGTAGCGGTTGCCGCTTGTGATGCAGTCGTGTCGGTGTTTGAGGTTACGGTTGGCATACTTGGGGTCGCTACACTTGCCGCCGGTGTAGCACTACATGCCACCAAAAACGCACTGATGAACGCTAATTCAATGATTCGCCCACGCATTGTTTTGTTCCTTTACCACAATCTGCTTTCCGTAATTAACCCAACCCACAACCGTCACAATTATTACCACATTCTATAGTACATCTTACATGGTTTTTCACATCACAACAATATTATGCACACGAATCATGGTGATTGCCTTGCCGCAACTATTAAAAAACCGACCTCGTACGGAGCTGCAACGCTGCAGTCGTACAAGGTCGGTGGTGGGGCACCAATCACGCAATTGGGTGGCACTGATAGCAAAAACTACCGGCTGAAAACATAAGGCGAAGCCACGCTGAATGATGCCCACTGCCGATGTTGTTTCATACCATACCTGCCTGTTCATCATGATTCAATCGGTCACACCCACAAGGCAATCACCCAGCCCAGCACATACAGCAACCCGAAGCGCATATGGAGCATGGCGGTTTGGCGTAACACGGGTTGCAAGGCGGCTGGGTCGACTTCACGCCCGGCAATCCCCATCAACTTCCACGCCAGTGGGAGCATCGCCAACGTCACTAGGGTCGGCCACGGCGCCACGCCCAACGCCACCAGCACCCACTGACTGACAAAGGTGCCACCCACCAAGATGTAGTACTCGATGCGGGCGCCGTCACGCCCAAAAATCGTCGCCAAGGTACGTTTGTTGTTGATGCGATCAGTATCGATGTCGCGCAAATTGTTGGCATGCAAAATCGCCGCCACCACAAAGGCCACCGGCAACGACACCCACACGGCCGGCCACGCCACCGTGGGAATCTGCAGGAAATACGAGCCGAGGACCATTACTGGCCCCATAAAAATAAAGACGGCGATTTCGCCTAACCCCACATACGCCAAGGCAAATGGCCCCGCCGTATAAAAATAACCCACCGCCACACTACACAACCCCAACCAAAAAATAAACGGCCCGGTCACTGACACCAGATACAGACCGATGGCGGCACCGATGGCAAAGGCCGTTATCCCTGCCCAAAAAATCTGGGTGGGGGTGAGGTCACCGCGAAGCAACGCCCCGCCCGTGCCTTTGACGGCCGGTGTATCGGTGCCTTTGCGGTAATCATAGTAGTCATTCATCAGATTGGTACCACCTTGGATGGCGATAGAGCCAATCAACGCAAGGATCAACAGCCACCAATTCAATCCCACCTGCTGGGCTGCGATGGCCGCTCCCAACAACACCGGCACAATAGCCGCCGTATAACTCCACGGGCGCACTGCGCCCCACCACGTTCGTACCACCGACATACGCGACTCCTTGACTGTTGTATAACGCCACGGCACCAGTAGCCGCGCCACTTCATCGAGTACTACCGTCACCACCCACCCCAAGCCGGCAATCACACACACCGCCGCCATCATGTCGGCAATGGCATATAACTCGTACGATTGCCAGATGCGATAGCCGATGCCGTCATTGGCACCGACAAACTCGACACCCACAATCAATGTCAAGGCAAACCCCATCGCCAGCTTCCAGCCCTCCACAATCGCCGGCAGGCTGGCAGGCAAGGCGACGGTACGAAATATGGTACGTTGATTGGCGCCAAACACCCGGGCCGCCTCGAAATAGCGTTGGTCGATTTGCAGGACACCCCCGATGGTATGAATCACCACCATCAAAAAAACACTCACCGCCACCGTGGCTACTTTGCTCACTTCGCCGATGCCCAACACCACAATCACCAACGGCAACAAGGCGATTTTTGGCACAGGGTACAACATCGTCGCCAACGGGCGCACCAGCGCCAGCACCGTGCGATTGAGGCCACTCCAAATCCCCAACAAGGTACCGGGCACCGCCCCAATCACAAACCCCAATACAATCCGTTGGCTACTCACCAACACGTCGTGTTGCATGCTGCCATCACGCAAAGCTTTGGTCAGCGCCACCATCACTTCACTGGGCGGGGGAATAAATACGCGATTCAGTAGGTTTAGTTGCACGGCCACTTCCCACAATACCAACAACAACAGCGGCGAAAGCCAGGTCAACCAACGACTTTGAGTCATAGCGTGACCTCCTCACGCAATTGCGCTTCGACTTCGTGGCGGATGAGTTGCCAAATCGTCGTAAAGGCCTGCATAAAGGCCGGTTGGGCCCGGATTTCGTCGAAACTCTGGCCGTGGGACACCTGCGGCGTCACGTCAGCAATAATCCGCCCCGGCCGCGCCGACAACACCACCACGCGGTCCCCCACCAACAACGCTTCGTCGATGGCGTGCGTCACCAACAACAAACTGCGACACAACCCTTGGCGGCGCAAATCCACCAGTAATTCTTGCATCAATACCCGGGTCTGGGCATCGAGGGCCGCAAACGGCTCGTCGAGCAACAACACATCGGGGTTGACGGCGAGTGCCCGTGCCAGCCCCACCCGCTGTTGCATCCCTCCCGATAATTGATGAGGGTAGGCGTCAATAAAGCGTTGCAACCCCATCCGCTCGCACCATTCGCGGGCCGCCGCCCGGCATTGGGGTGGGGTTGCGCCCCGGGTCATTAGCCCATAGCTGATATTGTCTGCTACCGACAACCACGGAAAGAGCAAGCCTTGTTGGAATACCATGGCCAATGTGGCCGGACGCGAAAGCTGCACACCACCGTGGGTGGCCCGTTCGAGTCCCGCCAATACCCGCAATAACGTCGTTTTGCCACACCCACTCGGACCCACCACACACACCGCTTGATCGGCGGCAATGGTCAATGAAAGGTCAGAAAGGGCCACCACGCCATTGGCGTAGGTGACCCCTAGATGCGCAAAATCGACAACTACACCGCTGTCCATTACCGCGCCTACTTTCCGGTGACGCTCGCCACCAATTCGGTATTTGTCAACGTCGCAATATCGAGATCTTGATCGTATTCCAACAAACCACGTTTGCGGAAGTAGCGTTGCAATGCATCCAAATCATTCACGGGGATTGTGCCCGTGGCATCGTATTGGGCTGTCGCAGCCCGCATTACTACATCTGCTGGCACCTTGGTGTATTTTTCCATGATGGCCGCTAATTCGGGTGACATATAATCACCCTGCAAGTCGGCACAGGCCTTGAGGTAAGCCCGCATGAAGCCTTGGGCGGTGGGTTGGTCGGCCAACAACGATTCACCCATATAAAGGTAGGTGGCATGAAAGCTATTGATGAAATTGTTGGACAAAATCGCGACTTGACCTTTGTCCATCGCAATGGTGGCCAGTGGCTCGCCAAGGATGGCGGCGTCGATCGAATTGTTGGCCAAGGCTGCCGGTACGTCTTTGAAGGGCACCGTCATTACTTCCACATCATCGATGGTCAAACCACCCTGTCCGAGTGCTTCGTTCAACCAATATTCGGTGGCGGCACCCGTGGCATTGATGGCGACTTTTTTGCCTTTGAGGTCGGCAACTTTGGTGATTTCACCTGTCCGAGCCGCACTAATCACGAGCGGGCTGGTGATGGGAGGTTTTTCGCTGTGCATGGGAGCCACAATCGAAAACTTGACGCCCCGGGCTGCCGCGTTGAACAACCCAGCCCCTGCCCCACCCATTGCAGCATCGAAATTACCGGCTGCCAATTGTACTACGGCATCACTGCCCCCTTGAATGGGGGTTGATTCGATGGTAATCCCTTCGGCGGCAAAATAGCCACGTTCGATACCGACATATAATGGTGCATAAATCAACACCGGTACATAGCCAATCCGGACTGTTTTGAGCGTCCCTGCCGCAGGAGTGGCCGGTGCACTCACACACGCCGTCAATACCAATACCATTAATGCTGCAAATAATCGTTTCATGTTCATCCTCACATATAACCGATAATACCTATCCAAATTCACTTGCGAATCTGATTATATTCAATAGTACCAGAATTCACAAATTTGTCATCTTGCCTAAAAAATCGATATTTGGCGTATCTGTCGTGTAAACGACAATTCGTAAATTTCATGTAAAAAAACTGCGTTGACAATGCGTGAATCTGCCGTCTACAATGTACTACACTACAAATAATTTATCGTATTAATTGAGTATAGATCATGTCAACGATTCCACTCACCCCACCGCATCTGCATGTAATATCGGCATGTGCTAAAGCATTGGCCACCACCCAACCATTCAATACCCGCATCGAGCAAGTATTTGGGTTGTTACGGGCGGTGGTGAGCTATCACGATGGGCGCTTGACGTACTGGCGTGATCCGCAATCACACCAAAACCCCATCCATGTCATGACCAACGCCACCTGGAATGCGCCCTGGGACGACGATGTCATTACTGCCGTGGTCGCGTCAACCCTCCCCTACCAACAGACCACCACCATCAATATCGCCCAAACCAATGGCGAAGTCCTTGCCAAAGCAATGATTGTGCATGGGATTCCCGTGCGCTGGCAACAGCATGTCTGGGGTGTGCTCGAATTTCGCACTGCCGACAACGAACCATTGGCTCCCGCAGACCAATTAACCATCGACGCCATCACGCCACTCCTAGCCGCCGAAATCGACCATGCCATCGCAGCCCTCCCCGACGAGCTCATCCAACCCGACGATCAGGCACTTTTGACCGTCAGCAAACATCTCGACTTAGCCCAATTATTGTCACGGCTCCGTCAAGACTTTGATCCACCGCTCCCGCTCCACAGTCTGTTGCCACTGGTATTGTCTCGCGGAATCGACTATACCGGCGCCGAAGCGGGCAGCATCGTCTATGTCGACCATGACCGCCAAGAAATCGAATTGGTCGCCACCCACGGTTATACCGTCAGTCAATTACCGGATATTAGTGGCGAACACAAACGCCACCGCTGGAGCTGGGAAAGCGGCATCGCCGGCAAAGTAGCCCGTAGTGCCCGCTCGTTGCTCATCCGCGAAGTCACCCAAGACGTCGATTATTTTTATGAAACCAAACCCGAAATCCGCGCCAAAATCGCCATCCCCATCACTGTCGATGGGCGCGCCGAAGCGGTGCTCATCCTCGATAGCACCCGCGCCAACGCCTTTGGTGATAACGAATCTGCCATGGCATTGGGCATTGCCGAGGCCGCCGTACAACCGTTGCGCCGGGCCTTGCGTTACCAAGAAATGCTCGAACGCAGTACCCAACTCAGCCAAGTCTTCAACAGCATCCCCTCTGGGCTGGTACTGATTGATCGCCACGGTCAAGTGTTGCGCCATAATCCGTCATTTTTGCTCATCTGGGGATTGCACCACGCCCAAGTCAACGCCAACTTCCGGGTGCCGTTTGATTTACTTAGTTTGCTGTTGCCCCGCTTCCACGATTCGGCGGCGTTTAGTGATTTTTGTACCAACGGTCAAGCCAAGCCCGACCAAGAGTTTTCGCTTACCCTCAAATTGCGCAATCCCCACCAAGACCTCAACGTGTTATCAGTGCCCACCCGTGATAGCAACGAGCAGATCACCGGGCGCTTGTGGGTGATTAATGATTTGACGCGTGAAAAAGAAGCCGATCGCCTCAAAAGTGAATTTACGTCGATGGTGTCACACGAACTCAAAACCCCACTAACGTCGATTTTGGGCTACTCGGATCTACTGCTAGCCCGCGAATTCCCCGCCGAAGACCAAAAGAACTTCCTCAAAATATTGCGCCGTGAAGCCGAAAACCTCGAGAACCTGGTCAACGACGTGCTTGATTTTGCCCGTATCGAAGCCAATACCGTCCGGATTAATCGCTGGACGGTACCGCTCCAAGAGCTCTGTACCGACCTCAGTCGCCAATTACAACGACAACCGACATTTGACTCCCACACCATTACCATCGATATCCCAGTTGACATCCCACCCGTACATGCCGACAAAGAACGCGTCCGCCAAATCATCACCAACCTGCTCACCAACGCCGCCAAATATGCGCCGAGCGGTGGTGACATCACCTTGCGGGTACGCGAACTCAGCGAATTACCTGATATGCACCCTAGTGGGCGATTTGTGGGTATCAGTGTCACCGACAACGGCATCGGCATCTCCCCCGAAAACCTGCAACGCATCTGGGATCGCTTCATGCGCGTCGACAATTCCAACACCAAAAGCATTGGTGGCACCGGACTCGGATTGTCGATTGTCAAAGGCTTGGTCGAGCTCCAAGGTGGACGGGTGTGGGCCACCAGTGTGGTCAACAAAGGCAGTACCTTCAGCTTTACCCTGCCCATTGCAGGCGAAATCACCCGTAAATAAACACCAAATCAAGGCATCATTATGGCCAATTTCGTCCCTGCTGAGGCTGCCTCGTGCGAAATCCGGGCCAGCAATTCACGCTTTATTGCACACCTGGCCCCTGTCGACAGTGTCGCCCTGGCCAAGGCCTTTATTGTCTCGATCCGCCAGGCCATGCCCGACGCCTCGCACCATGTCTATGCCTATGTCATCGGGCATGGCGCCACCACCACCCTCGGTATGAGCGACGACGGCGAGCCGTCGGGCACCGCAGGCCGCCCGGCCCTCGCCGTGCTCAACGGCAGTGGTCTCGGTGATGTGGTGGTGGTGGTTACTCGCTATTTTGGTGGCACTCTGCTCGGTACTGGTGGATTGGTGCATGCCTACGGCGATGCAGTACGCGAAGTACTGCTCGTCACCGCGCGGGTCGAAAAAATCGCCCGCCAACAATGCGTGCTCGGCATGAGCTATGCTCAATACGACGGGGTCAAACGTACCCTCGCCCACTACGACCATCGCATCGACGACGAACAATTCGCCGCCGATGTCACCATGACCGTCACTATACGCATCGCCGATGTTGACACCATCCGGGCTATTTTGATCGAACAAACCGCTGGCCAAATAGAGATGATTTGAGGGTGAGGCATTACAATGCCCCACCCTCACTCCGTGTCATATTCGCTGCGGCTATTTAGGCAATGGCCGATTCGATATCACGTTGGAATTGCAATTTGGTTTTGACGCCACTACTACGCGATACTTCGCTACCGTTTTTGAAAAAGACAATCGTGGGAATCGACTGCACGTCATAGGTGTCAGATAATGCAGCATCTTCGTCGATGTTGATTTTGACGACGTTGATTTTGCCTGCATATTCTTGGGCTAGTTCTTCGAGAGCTGGCGATACCGCCTTGCACGGACCGCACCACGGTGCCCAAAAATCGACCAACACGGGCAGGTCGGACTGCAATACTTGACTGTTAAATCCAGCCTCACCAATTCCGTTGGTGGAATCTGTGGCGGAACTACCTGCAGCACTACCTGCGGAACTACCGTTTCGTTGTGAGGTTGCGCCCAACATGTCGTCGATTTGTTTCACTGCCGGGATGGCTTCTTCGAGTTTGTCCACTGCGGCATCGGCAATCTGATCAATTTTTTCACTGACTGCTGGGATGATCCCAAATACCCCTAACACACGGCGAATCATCATACTAAGCACATCACGCATCAACAGCTCCTCTTTGGTTTTTGTAAACACAAATTCATATTGATAGTATACCTGCAATTCACATAAAAAACACCAAGTCGTATACCGTTATACCTGCCGCAACAACTGCACCACCGTCACTACCTGTGCCACGATGAATTCGACATCAGCCGGCGTCGTGCTACGCCCTAGCGTCACGCGCAAGGCGGCCTGTAAATCGGAGCCGAGTACATCGAGTGCCGACAACACGTGTGAGGGTTCGAGTGAGCCACTCGTACAAGCCGAGCCACTCGAGGCACAAATGCCCCGTTGATCGAGCATGATGAGCAGACTATCACCGTCGATGCCATCAATCACAAAACTGGCGTTATTGGCCAACCGATTGGTGGGGTGACCCGTCAATCGCACGCCGGCCAATTCGCCGACAATGCCCGCAATCAAGGCATCACGTAGGGGTGTCAGCCGCGCGACTTCTGTCTCGCGTTTGGCGTCGGCGATAGTCAAGGCGGTAGCGAGTCCTACAATCCCCGCCACGTTTTCGGTGCCAGC
>CAISXI010000137.1 GCA_903889425.1 uncultured Roseiflexaceae bacterium
AAATCGACAAATATATGTACCCCGACTCCACACCCGACACCCCCGCAGAAGAGGCGTTTTTGCAAGCGGCGTATGACTCGTTTGCGGCGGCTTGCAAAGCCAAATATGGTCCGAAACTGCAGTTTTATTCGACCGCAAACACTGCCCGCGACATGGATATGATCCGGATTGCCATGGGTGATGAAAAAATTGGCTATCTGGGGGTGTCGTACGGCACCTATTTGGGGGCGGTATATGCCAGTATGTTCCCCGATCGTGTGCGCTCGATGGTGCTTGATTCAGCCTTTGAACCCAAAGGTGATAGCATCGAAGAACGCTATATGACCCAAATGCGTGGCTTCGAAAAAGCGATGAATAATTGGATAGCCTGGTGTGAGAAAGAAGCACGCTGTGCCTTCCAATCGAGTGATGTGGGTGCACGGTGGGATGCACTCTTTGCCAAATTAGATCAGCAACCGGTGGTGGGCAAAGACGGGCGCTTGGCCAACCAAGAAGTGCTCGATACGGCGACCAAATCGGCACTCTACTCACAATCACGCTGGAGCGATTTGGCGCAAGCGTTGGCGGATGTCGAAGCTGGCGATGCGGAAGGGGTGTGGTATTTGGCTGATAGCTACAACGATCGCCAAGACGATGGCACCTATTTGACATCAAATCAATCACAAAGCGTGATTGCCTGTGCCAGCGGGATTTTGTATGACGCCGTCCCAAATCCGGATGAATTACTCAAAAAAATGCAAACCGAGGCGCCGCGGATGAGTATCGGTGCTACTGCGGAGCAATTAGCGGCCCCCTCAGATTGTCGTGTATACATGGATGTGATGCCGATTGCCTCCGTAGAATACACGGGAGCGGCCCCGGTACTGATTATCGGTGGCGAAAACGACCCTGCCACTCCGATGCGTTGGTCGACTAAAATGCGTGCACAAATGGGCCCCAATGCGGCGTTATTAACTTACTCGGGTGAAGGTCATGGCCAAGTACTCGAATCAAAATGTGTGAGCGTGGCGGCCTCAGCCGTATTGACGACGAATGAGCTCCCTGCTGATGGCAGCAAATGCGACCCCGACCCGGATGTGATTGCGCCACGATGGTGGTCATTGGTACCGGGTGCGGTGAGCGATGCGGTGGTACTTGATGCAATGGTGATACATGATGAGACGGGGATTAAGACTTCTGAGGCGTTTTTGCAGGCATGGGCCGTGCCGGGCACGAACCAAAAAGACCTGCTTGCCGAGTATGAGGCTACGATGGAAACTGCAGGTTTTACAAACCCCGATGACCCCAGCGAAATCAGCGGCGGTTTGTTGAAATACTTTTGTGACGGCAACGATTGTGTGGGTGTGTTGGTGCTTGACCCCGCGACACTTGCTACGCCCGATTGGGACTCGATGAGCGAATTAATTCCCGCTGATCATTGTCTAGTCGTCTATCTCTACTTCCCAGAATAAACGGTAATAATCAAACGCCGCGTCGGTGTCCCCGATGCGGCGTTTGGTCGTACATGATATGCGTGGGGCGGCTAGTTGTGACCATTGAGCTGCTTGGCCTTGATGTCGTCTGGCCAGGTGCCTTTGATATAGTCGATAATCAAGACGATTTCACTGTCGCTTAATTGATTTTGGAACCCCGGCATGGCGTTAGTTGCTACGCCGGTCACTGCCGCGCCACCATACGTGGTGATGGCAATCAGATAGGCATCGTTATGATGCCAGGTATGGCCACTGACATCGTGGGGTGGGGCGGGGTAGCTACCGTCGGCGTTGGCTTGTTGCCAATTGGGTTGCCCTTGCAAGTTGTCACCGTGGCAAACTGCACAATTCTGGGCATAGAGGATTGCGCCGGCCGGGGCACTCTCACTGACCCGCGCATTGATTGATTGATCGGAAGGTGTTGCACGTGTACTCAAAAAAATCATCAGTACTGCGAGTCCGAGAATAACCAGCATGGCGATTCGACGTGGCGTCATTTGTTCCCCCATAGCATGACGATACCGTCACGCACTAATAAACAGCCGAGAAATGCCAACAACACCCCACTAATCAATAAGATGCGTTGGTAGAGTTGGGGTGACAATACGTTGCGGTTGCGTCCAATCACCAACGCAAACCCGGCCCGAATGCCCACCAACATCAAATAAAATCCAAAAATAAACAGACTTGCGCCGGCAACGCCATATTGTTGCCAAGCTTTGACTAGGTTGGGTGCGCCGGCTGTCCCCCAAAACAAATAGGGATTAGGGTTGAGGAAGTTGATAATCATGGCTTGGAACAACGAACGCAAACTGCCGTCGTCGTTGGCACCGCGACTGGTACTCAAGGCGGCCAAGTCGATTTGGCGCCCCCAGGCATCACGTATGCCACGAATCCCCAACCAGATAATATAGCTACCACCGACGATACCGAGCCAGCCAAATACACTAGGTGGCAAACCGCCAATCAACAAGGTCGCCACCGCAATGATGGGCGCGTCGGTGCACAACGGCGCTAATGTGACCAACATACCGGACCGCGCACCGTCACGCAAGGCCCGCGAAATCGCTAACGTAAGCGATGGGCCAGGATTGACACTCGCAGATAATCCAAACGAAATCCCCAAAATCAAGAATGTCAGCATACGTCTTCCCATGTGGGGATAATAGCCACCATGTAAGTACTTCTGATAGTTGATTATAAAGCAATACGAAGTATGAATTGAAAATTGAAAATTGAAAATTGAAAATGCCAGCCTGTGCGAGATAAATAGCATCTCACATGGGCCGGCATTAATCGGTCGCCACCAACGACAAAATGCCTCTGTGCCCTCTGCGCCCTCTGTGCGAGATAAATAGCATCATGCATAGTCTGGCATTAATCGGTGCGAGCCATACGACGTAGGAATGTCGCCCCCCACTACTCAGCGAGGCGCACCACAAAACACGCACCGTGGGGCTGGTTGGGTTGGTGGCGGATGGTGGCATTGATGGCGTTGCAAAAGGATTTGGCAATGCTGAGGTCAATCCCACTGCCACGATGACGTGTGCCACGATCGATACTCACAAATGGCTCAAAAATTTGACTGACTTGATCTGCGGGAATGCCGTGGCCATCATCGCACACCAAAAGTTCGCAATTGCCGGCATCCATCCGTAATTGCACGCTGATAGTACTCGTATCTGGGGTATGCACAATGGCGTTATCGATTAATATGCGCAGGATGTGGGTAACATAATTGGGATCGCTGGTGCAAAAAAACGATACATCTGGGCAATCGTTGATGATACGGCGGTGTGGTGCGTGTTGTTGGGTTGTCAGGATAGTTGCCTTGATATGCGATGTCAAGTCATAGCGCGGCACGATGGCGAGGCGCTGTTGGGTGCGGGCAATGGTAAGCAGGTTTTCGATGATGGTGGTCATGTGGCGATTTTCGTTGATGATATCAGTAATCAACGGTGCTGCAGGGTGGTCAGCGTCGATATCGAGCTGCGCCATTTCGGCCGACGCCCGCACAATACTGAGGGGGGTGCGGAGCTCGTGACTCGCATTGGTAATAAAGTTGCGTTGTTGTTCGTATGCCCGGGCAGTGGGCGCAACGAGATAGCCCGACAACAGCCACGACAAGAGGCTGACGCCGATTACAGCGAGGATGGCAATCACCGCAAGGCTCATGAGTAACTGTTGTTGGAGTAGTTGGTAGTCACTGAGTGGGCGGCCAACTTGGATATAGGCGATTTGATGTTGCGGGACGTAGTATGACAATACCCTGACATCGGCCCCCGTGCGATCATGAATCGTCCGGATATCAATATTCGTCTCGGTTTGGCTGGCCGCAGTGAGGCTGGCGGTATCGATTGGGACGGGGGGAATGCTTACGCCGTCTCTAATCGCAATTTGTTGAGGGGTAGCGGTAATTGCATAGGTGCTGGCGCTGCCGGGATTGCGCAAAAACGCTGCCGCAAATGAGGGCATGGTGGTCGGCAAAAACGGACTTAATTGGTCTACGCTAATATCGTAGTCTTCTTCGTCATCAGTTGCAGTAATGCGATAGTCACCGAGCATCAACGGCATGGGCAATTGGCGGTCGCTGATTTCGTGGATGAGGCGTTGGTAGAGGGCCGCATCTGCAGCTTGGGTAAATTGATTGTTGAGCCAAGCCACCATTCCGATGCCAAGGAGCGCTAATAATACGAGGGTCGCCCCGGCATAGAGGAGGGTAAGTCGGCGGCGTAAGGCTTGAAACATGCGCATGGTTCCTTTTATGCCAGCCAACGATACCCGAGCCCGCGCACGGTTTCGATGTATTGATGGGCATGCGGGTGCAATTTACGGCGTACATACGACACATAGACGTCGACGGCGGTATTGAGGACGTTGGCATCGTCGGGCCAGACCGCCTGCAAAATCTGTTCGCGGCTAAGCACGTGCCCTTGGTTGCGAATAAATAGTTCCAGCAATGCAAATTCGGTGCTGGTTAATTGGACTTCAGTATTGGCAACCAGCACACTATGACTGCGTAAATCGAGTTGGACATTGTGGCTGGTGATGCGATGGTCATTGACGCCGTGGGTGCGGCGGGCAATGGCTTCGACACGAGCCAGCAATTCACCGAGGTCAAATGGTTTGGTGAGGTAGTCATCGGCACCACGGCGCAACCCCGTAATGCGATCGTCGATGTCGCCCCGGGCCGTCAACAACAACAGTCCAGCGTTGACATCTGCGGCACGAGCGATGGCGCAGATGTCTGGTCCACTGCGATGGGGCAACATCCAATCGATGATTGCCACGTCGTACATGCGATGGAGCAACCAATCGAGTCCTTGATCGCCGTCGGTAGTTTGTTCGACAAGGTGATGGTGCCTTGTCAAATAGGTGCTGATTAATTTTGCCAATTTAAGATCATCTTCGATGAGCAAAATCCGCATGGGAGCTCCTTTGGGTGGAGTGACCGACTATTGTTGTTGTCGCTTACCCTATTATGACTGAAGTGGCGTAGACCTGCACCCTGCCTTGCGTGGGGGTAAATTGGGTGATTAGTGCCACCATGATAGCGATATCATGCCTGACAAAGATTGGAAAAAGATTGGAAAATTAGTGGATTTTATTGGGGGAATTACAATCTTCACACTCTATAGTATGAGTAGTTGACCAATAGTAAATAACGTCAACACTACACAAAGGAGTCTGAGATGCAAATGAATGTCAAAATGATGATTGCCGCTGGCGCCACCATATTTGTGAGTATCGTGGCAGTGGCCGTATTTAGCCGGGTGAGTGCGCCTGTAGAGGCTGTTGTACCGCCTGCAGTGGCGACTGAAGTGGTCGTGGTGGATGTTGTCCCCACCGCGCGTACTGTCGTTGATGCGGCGACTGTTGCCCAACGTGAAGCCGATTATCAGGCCCGCTTGGCTGAAGCAAATCGCGTCATCGCCCAAGCTGCTACCGATTTACAACAATCACGGGCCGATCAGCAAGCGTTGGTTGGTCAATATAATGCGATGGTAAGTAATATCGCTGCTCCCGTCGCTCCAGTTGCTCCAGTCGCTCCAGTTGCTCCAGTGGTCGTAGCTGATCCAGTTGCCGCCGCACCCGTCGCCCAAGTGTCGTTGGATGTCGCCCAAGGGATCGCCCAATCACTTGCGCCGAGTGCCGTGTTGTTACGTACCCCCGAGTTGGTGATGTATGAAAACACCATGGCCTACGAGTTTGTGTTCGACAAAGGGACGGTGTATGTCGCTGCCGGTGATGGTGCATTGGTCTACAATGGGATTGCAGTCATGCAAGCGGCCCAACAAGCCGCCGCGAGTCAGCCATCGTCAAACCATGAATCGGATGATAATCATGAATCAGAATCAGAATCAGATGATAATCAGGAACAAGGTGAACACGATGACTAATATCCCTATCGATCGCAAAGTTTTTCAACGGGTAAAAACCGAAACAGAACAAAACGACCGCGTGCTTGGTCGTACCATTATCACGACCGTTGCCACCAGTGCTACCGTAATCGGCTGGATGCTATTTGCTAATACGACGCCGGTTCCGCCTACCAACGATGCACCGGTAATCCAACCTGCGTCGATTGCTTCCATCGAAGTAAGCTTGAACTACGCCCCGATTCCCACGGTATATGCGCTGCCTAATCTGGCACCCTTGCCGCCGTTGGCCCAGCAGGGGCAGCCAGTGGTAGCTCCCATCACTGTCAGTAATATTGTGCCAGTCGCTCCCGTGAGTGTGGTGGCAGCTGCCCCCGTCGTTGTTGCCCAACCCGTTGTGCGGGTAGTGTCGCGCCCCGCGGCTCCAGTCATACCAGCCGCCACCACGGGCGGATCGAAGTGACCATGCCGTTTGTGCATGAATGGCGTGCATTAGGGGTGTTGTGTCGCGTGGTGAGTAATTCACCACTCGACACGGTTGCGATTGAAGCCCGGGTTGCGGAATGGGAACAGGCCTTGAGCCGCTTCCGTGCTAATAGCGATTTATCGCAACTCAATCGCCAACGTCGTGCCCATGTATCAGCTCCCCTCCAGCAGGTATTGTTGGCAGCCCTTGAAGTCGCACAATGGAGCCACGGGTTGGTGGTACCGAGTCTGGGGCAACATATCGCCGACATCGGCTATGATCGTTCATTTGCGACGATAGTGCCGGTGGATGACACCCCGATAGATGCGACTATCGTCCCTGATTGGCGGGGAATTGTGGTGCGGGGCCGTGATGTGACCCTGCCACCGCAGTTGAAACTCGATCTAGCCGGTGTGGCCAAAGGCTGGATAGCCGCACAATTAGTGGCGCTATTTACCCCACCGGGTGGGTCGCTATTAGCCCAAATTGGTGGTGATGTCGCCGTATCTGCACCGAGTGACACGATGCCGTGGTGCAT
>CAISXI010000138.1 GCA_903889425.1 uncultured Roseiflexaceae bacterium
ACTCACATCGGTCCCCGTAATTGGACAATTGATTGGAGCGGTAATTGCGGTGCTCGATGCCATCGCCGCCATTGCTTGTGCACAACTCAGTGAAAAACAACAACGGAGCACGGCGGGGAAGTGGCTATGTGGGGGAATCAGCGGTGTGCTCGCTAACCTGTTTACCCCGTATGCATCAAACATCGTCGTAGACCCAGATGATCCTTGGTCACGCTACATGAAGGTCGCAGGCACTGAACCCAAAATAAGCACACCAATCGATGGCTTCCGGGTGGGGAATGGGATGGTTAATGGCATCAAGGTGACCGACTATATCGAACGGATGCCCTTCCCATCGACTTGGATGGCATTACCGTGGTTTTGGCAATGGAACAAACAAGATACTCGCGATGCCGCATTTAGCTATGCCCTCGATCCCGCCGGAAAAGACATGAGCTATAGTATTGCGACTGGCGGACAATTCGGCCAATGGCAGGGAAATGCTGCGTGCGATATGACGCAACCAAGCTGTGACTATTATGTCGATGGCGAAAAAACCTATACCTGGCGCAAATCAATCACAGTCAACTACACCTCGCCATTTACCCAGACCGGGATCAATGTAACCATGCCCGATTTATGGCTCTCTACTGCCTTCAAGGTGCCCCAACAAACCTGTATTGTTGTGCCTATTTTTGTGCCCTTCCCCATCCCGATTCCCATCTGTTGGATCGAGACTCATACCGGCAACCCCAAATATATCAACATCAATGAAGACAGCAAAATCAAATATGATATTTTGCCGGCAACCATCGATGAATTCGTGACCCTACGCGCCAAAGGCAACGGCTTTACGTTTGGCTGGTCAACGGATAGTGACACCCCCGTATTCCCGGTGTTCGTTGATGCAGATAACGATGGGCTGACTGTCGCCCAAGAAGTCAGCAACAATACTCGTGACAATAGCTACGATAGCGATGGTGATGGCATCAGCGATAATCGTGAAGTTGGTCTCGGCACCCCCGCCAACAACGCAGACAGCGACAACGATGGGCTCAGCGATGCCGAAGAAATCCAATTCGGTACGAACCCGTTGAAACCCGATACCGACGGTGATGGACTCATCGATGGTGAAGAAATTGTCCGTGTTGACCCCAAAACTCGTTTATTGACCGGTGGCTGGGAAGTCACCTACGCCATCGTCAATGGCGTCCCACAGAACACGTGGATTAGCTCGGATCCACTCAGCGCCGATAGTGACCAAGACGGCATCATCGATTTACGCGAAAAAATCGTCGGCTGGAGTCCCTACGGCAAAAACAGTGGCGAGATTTTGGCGGTCAATGGCACGGTGCGCGAAGCACTACTGCCGTTGCTCCAAACCGGATTCGAAAACCAAGGCAATAATAGTTTTACCAGTAGTGGGGTGGCCGCTACCAATGTCCGTTGTGTGCCGACCTGCCCCAGTGTGACTGCCAACGCCAGCGATCGGCCAAACAATCCTTCATTACTCCTCAATGGCGCACAATCGCTAGACCTCGGCAATGGCATACAGTCGACATTTAACAGCCAATTTACCTTGGCTACATGGCTCAAACCGACCAATAATGCACTCCAGACTATTTTCAGCCAACCCGGGTTATTGGGGATTTTCCGCACCGCTACCGGCAACATTCGGGTGCGCCTTTTTACAAATCAAACTGTTTGGGATTGGACGTCACCAGCGACGCTACCACTCAATAGCTGGAGTCACCTGGCCGCCACCTTTGGCAACAAGACAGTGGTGATTTATGTCAACGGTGAAGAGGTACGTCGTGTGGATGCGCCAGACAGGCTGACTGATTCTGATAATAATAATAATA
>CAISXI010000139.1 GCA_903889425.1 uncultured Roseiflexaceae bacterium
AAGAATTGAGTGAACAACTCGAGCAACGCGTTATCGACCAAACTGCGAGTCTACTTGCAGGCGAACGCGAAAAAGCCATGCTTGCCGAGCGTACCCGCCTCGCTCGTGACATCCACGACACCCTCGCCCAAGGCTTAACCGGTATTATTGTGCAACTCGGCGCCGCCCAACAAGCGTTGCGCACCAATCATCCCGATGCCAATGAGCACCTCGATTTGGCGGCGCGGATGGCCCGCGAATCGCTCGCCGAAGCGCGGCGTTCGGTCTGGAATCTGCGCGCCGAAGCCCTTGAGCGCGGCGATTTGCGCCATGCGCTCAATGGTCTCGTGGATCGCTTTCGCCACCCGACTATCATGGCTTCATATGAATTCGAAGGAGCATGGTCGCCACTACCCGTCGAAATCGAATCGGCGCTGTTGCGGGTCGCCCAAGAATCACTCGCCAATGTGGTGCGCCATTCGGCTGCCGACCAAGTCAGTGTGACGTTGCGCATGCAGGATATGACGGTCGAACTCGAGATTCGTGATAATGGCCGCGGCTTTGGTGAGGCATTGCAACGCCAAACCTCTGCCCATGCCAAGTTTGGTGTGGTAGGGATGCGTGAACGTCTCGTCGCGCTCAATGGTGATTTACAGCTCATTGATGACGACGGTGCGGTGGTGCGGGCGCGTGCCCCCATCCCACTCCACGTAAATCCCCCAAGTGTCGCTGCGGTGACACCGAAAGAATGCCGATTATGAATACTGCTACCGCTCCCATTCGGGTACTCGTCGTTGATGATCATCCTATCGTGCGGCATGGATTGTTGGCGTTGCTCCGCTATGAGTCGGGCTTCGAAATCGCCGGCGACGCCGCTGACGGCGAAGAAGCCGTGGCGCTTGTCCTCGCCACCAAGCCGGACGTCGTGCTGCTTGATCTCCGTTTGCCACGCTTGAGTGGCGTCGATGTGATGATCCAAGCCCGTGCCAAAGGCGCTACTGCCCGGTTTTTGGTGCTAACGACCTATGATAGTGACGACGATATCCAACGGGCCCTCGCCGCCGGCGCCAAAGGCTATTTGCTCAAAGATGTCAGTTCACACGAATTGCTCCAAGCCATTCGTGAAGTCATGCGTGGGAATGCGGCGCTTGAGCCGAGTGTGGCGGCCCGCTTGCTGGCCCGCATGAATGATAATCCCAATGACGAATTGTCAGCCCGCGAAGTCGATGTGTTGCAACGCCTCGTGCGTGGCGAAGGCAATCGCGCCATTGCCTTGGCGCTACATGTCTCTGAAAACACTATCAAAACCCATGTCAGCCATATTTTTACTAAACTTGGTTGCCAAAGCCGCGCCGAAGCAGTGACTGTTGCATTGCAACGCGGCTTGGTACAGTTGCCACGGTAGGTGATTCTCTTTGTCTTGCACAGTGGACCCACAGTGGGCACAGTGGAAACGGACGTACGTTGGGCGTCATTGTATGGCGCCCACATCATTGCATAGCGCCACGGAGATTCCACGTTACGGGTGCGTGCACCCGGCATGAAATGACGTTGGGGTGAAGTCACTTCCTACTTCACTTCCTACTTCGTATCACCATGCGTTGCATGGTGGAGACGCAGTACGACGCAGCGTGCTGCGGCTCTACACTTTCACACTTTCACACTTTCTACTTCCTACTTCCTACTTCCTACTTCCTACTTCCTACTTCCTACTTCCTACTTCCTACTTCCTACTTCCTACTTCCTACTTCATTTGCGTTATGATAGGAAGTGATGAATGGTATGAGGTATTAATGTATGACGACGCTTGTGCAACAAATTCGTAGTGGCGTAATGACATTGTGTACCATTGCGGCTTGTGGGGTGGTGGTGGTTGCCAATCGCTGGCTACCTGTCAGTGCCGATATCATTACCAAAACCGATCTTTTTATTGCAATTTTTTTGGGGATATTGTACGAAGCGCTACCGTTTTTGACTGCAGGGGCGTTGATTTCTGCGGCGATTCACCAATTTCTCGATCCGCAATGGCTGGCACAACGCCTGCCCAAATCACGCTGGCTGGTGGCATTCATCGGTGCCCTATTAGGGTTTTTCTTGCCGATTTGCGAATGTGGCTCGATTCCTGCAGCCCGGAGCTTGGTCTATCGTGGTGCCCCGGTGAGTTTGGGTGTGGCCTTTGCAGTCGCCGCACCCGTTATCAATCCAATTGTGTTTATTAGTACGAGTGTGGCGTTTGCCGGTGTATTTGGCTGGTCGTTTGTGTTGTGGCGGTTTGGGTTAACCGTGATTATTGCGGTATTGACTGCCATCATGATGCCCAAATTAATCGTTGTGCCATCGTCAACAAGTGAACTTGCTGATAACCACACCCATGCCGATGACGAAATCCCATTCTTAGTATGGTTGCGTCATGCCCTCGGTGATTTGTTAGATATGCTCCGCTATGTGATTATTGGGGCGAGCCTAGCGGCGATGATTCAGGTAATTGTGCCAAATACGCTGATTTTGCAGTTGGCAAGTAATGTGTGGTTGGCGATTCCCGCTGCCATGCTCCTCGCCGCTGTCATGTCGATCTGCTCGACAGTCGATGCCTTTGTGGCGCTGTCATTGGTGGGCAGTTTTAGCCCTGTCGCCTTGATGGCATTCCTCGTGTTTGGGCCAATTATCGACTTCAAAAGTATTCCCATGTTTGCGGCAGTATTCGGCTGGCGCCCGATCCCCCAATTTGTGGCCACGATTGCCGTATTGACGATTGTATTGTGTAGTGCAATATGGAGGTTGGGATGGGTATGACACGCATGATGTCGTGGCTCGCTGGAATCTTGTTGTTTGCAGTCGCCGCCTTGTTATTTGTGCGTACGGCCAACGGGCAAATGGCGTTGTATATTCATCCACGCTATGAAGTACTGATGTATGGCTGCGGGGCGGTACTCTTTGCGTTGGCGATTATTTGTATCACGATGCCCATCCCAATGCCCCGTCACAGCATACAATTTTTGCTCATCCCGGTATTATTTGGGCTGGGGATTGCCCCACGCGCTCTCGGTGCAGATGCTATCGGCCATCAAAGTACCGCGTTGAATCAAATTGCCCAGCGCCCTCAATCGGCCGTTGCGAACGTATCAGCAGTTGATACGACGCAGTGGAATATCTACGAGTGGGCAGTGGCTGCCAGTATCGATCCGCTCGCACTCAAAGGTAAACCGGTGCAAATTGATGGCTTTGTGGTGCGTAATTCTGACATGCAACTTGCCGACAATCAATTTATGCTGGCCCGTTATGTGCTGACCTGTTGTGTGGCTGATGCCGGCGGTGTCGGCATGCATGTCCAATGGGCTAATAGCGCGTCGTATCACAGCGATCAATGGGTCCGTGTAGAAGGTGTCATTGATTTGTACGATGTCAATGGTGTCATGCAACCACTTGTGATTGCGCATACGGTTGCCCAAATCACTGCCCCCCCCAAACCATATCTCGTCCTACAAAAGTAATCGCTATGAGTAGCACGCTGGGGTGACATCGATTTGTTGTCTGGTTAATTCCCGCCCCGTGGCAAGGCATTGAGGAGCAACGACGGGAACAATCGTGGGTAGGCACAGCGGGCGATTTGATAGGCAATCCCCGCCGTTCCTTGGAATAACGTCGGTTGCTGATAGATCCCCGGATACTCCGCCGCCGTCACATATCCGCCCCGATCATGGGCACGCTGGATCATTTGTGGTAACCAATAATTCGCTCTGTCCCCATAATAGGGCTGGTGTAATTCACGTCCAACACTCAAGAGCAAATCAATACTCCCTGTAGTCCCACAACATAAACCATCATTATCGTGTAACCCGATACTGTCAATGCCATCGAGTAATCCCAGCAATGATGCACTTGGTTGCCCGTCACGTTCGTGTGTTTGTAATGCAAGGCGTACCATTCCTGGCGCAATCGAGCCATGACACCAACTCAACGGATAGCTCCATGGTTGTGCGCGAATGTCCGGCCAACCACCATGATCGGTACTATAGTGACTATCTTGGTGGTGGAGGATTTCGTAGCCGGCCCGCAAAAAACGATAATCGCGACTATATTCATACAATCTGATTAACGCCAAGGCAATCCCACTGGTGCCAAATCCGCCATTACTGAGAATTTCCCCTGCCCAGGTGCGTTCGTTTTGGGGATTGCGTTGCCGAGCTTGCAATAATCGTTCGCCGGCTACAATTGCGTGCTGTTGCCAGCCCCGTTGCGGGTCGACCCGATGTAATGCGAGATAGCCTACGACCATACTTGCCAGCCCATGCGGCCAATCTGCTGATTGGATAGGCTCATTTGCAAGTACGTGTGTATGGTGTAATTGCTGCCAGAGCTGCTGACAGAGTTGCTGAGTTGCCAAATGGGGTGTTGCGAGTGCTACTGCATAGCAAATCCCGCCGACTGCGTGTGGCATGGTCGCCATGGTTGCAAATGTCTGTTGGAAGGCCTGCATTGCGGTGCGTGCCAGGATGTTTTTGTCATCGAGTCCACTCAGACAACTCAGTGCGAGTGCGATACCACTCGTCCCTTCAATCAGACTCGGATTAGCGTATTGCAATCCCGCGATTTGTTGGTCGTGTGCCAACACCAACCACGTACTGCCGCTGGCTGTCACGATTTGTTGTTCGTGGATGTCATAGGCAAGCCGTAACGCTTCGTGTACGAGCTCATTCGGCGATAACTGTGGCAACGTGCGACATTCCCAAGCGACACGCCCATCGGCAGCGGCAACCACACAAGGGGTGAGCGCGAGTCGGAGTTGGGCAATATGAAAATGCTGGGTATGCGGCGTGAAATTTTGCAGATTTGCAATCACTGTGGCATAGTCGTGGCTTGGATTAACCACACGCGGCAAAATGCCCGCGACTAAGGCCTGCTGCAATTGTTGGCGCGTTGCGCTGCTATCGAGGTGTGCTGGGATTTGTACACAAAGCCAATCGATAAGTGCCGTGACTTCAATGCCATCGCATAATCGGGTTTGCTGATGGAGGAGATTGCGGTATTGCCATAATATATCACGCTGATGTGTGATGATACGTTGTGCAAATGCAGGGCGTCCCTGTAAATAATATGCCAAATCTGTAGCCCGTTGCAGCACAAAATCACTACATTGTTGATACCCCGCAATCACATCCGTGACGTAGTCATCGAGCAGTGGCTCGTGGTGATTGGGGTTGGTGAGTCGCGATAGACTAGTATGAAAAACCGCCGTGGTATCATTGCCATTGACCTGTATGAGCCGATGTGCAAGTGGCGTACTCGGTGGCGTTGCCATACTGCTGGCATCGAGGAGCCAGAGTTGGGCTCCGACTCCATGTACTGCTGCTGGCGTCAAATCAACAATCCCACAAATATCACAAATAGCCGCCAATGCCCCTATTGCTTGGGCATATGCCGGGTATTCTGTGTGGTCAGGGGGACGTGCTGACGGGAGCTGTAGCCAGTAGTAGCCTCGACCGGGGACTATTTGCGCGAGTTGCGGGAGCAATGGTGCACCGCGCCGTTGCAACCAGGCGTGGATTGTCGCAAACCCATCGTTTTGCGGATGTAGATGTGGTACATAGATGAAGTGTTGCTGATTGTCACACTGCAACACGACGCCCCCTACTGCGGCATAGGCTAATGGAGCATTTTGTAATGCAATAATCGTAGGTACTGGACCATTTATCCCATACTGCTGGCGTAATGTACCCCAATCTTGGGTTAAATGGATACAGGCCGATTGGATGGTTTGGCAAATTCGCCAGATGGTGGTGGCTATACTGCGCATCATCCAGGCATGCGTTACCGCAAATTCCCGCCAAATCGTATCGTGCAAGAGCGGCGTGGTCCGCACTACCGTGCGCGGGAGTCGCAATGGTACGCCGGTTTGGTTTACCCACTGTGTGGCAGTTTGCCCCACAATGGCAATCAGTTGTTGCACGAGCCAGGTTGCGAGTACGGCCGGTTCGGGCAATATCGCGCGTTGTGGCCAATCACCCGTATACAGCGTTTGGATGCCCCATGTGACAAACGGCAAAATCACGGCCCCATCATGGCTGGTTACCTCAGGTACAAGTGTCTGGATGCTACTCAGCTGTTCTGAGGTCAACACATCATCCCACGCTTCCCAAAGCACCACTGCCCAACTAGGCAATTGCTGCATGTCACCCACAAATACCGTGTCACTACATAATGTCGCGAGCTGTGCTTGACTCCAGCCATTGAGCGTCAGATAACGTTGCCACGCAACGTCATCTGTTGCGGCAATCGTCTGTTGCCACGCATCGATGCGTGGTTCTACCCTGAGCGGATCAAGGTGGGTAGCTTCATATAGTGCAGTCACACGCTCTTCTGCGAGGGCGGCCTGACCGACGACACGACGAAAATCATAATCCGCGGTCACATCGCTTGCCCTTGTGACGGATAACTTCGCTCCCCAAACAATGCCCGCCCGATGCGGATCATGGTCGCACCTTCGGCAATCGCTACTTCCATGTCACCACTCATCCCCATCGATAATTCGTTGCAAGGATGATGAGGAATGACTGCCGCAATCTGATCCCGCAGGAGCCGCAATGAACGAAACACCTCACGCACCTCACTCGGATTATCGCTATACGGCGCAACGGTCATGAGTCCACAAATCACAACCCCTGGTAATTCACCTATTTGTTGCGCTAGGGTGAGAATCTGTTGACAGAGTTGCGCATCTTGTTGCCATCCTTGGGCCGCGATGCCCTCTTTGCTCTCCTCGCCTGATACATTACACTGCAACAAAATCTTGCGCGGTGCGAGACCTAATTCTTGACTATGGCGACTCAGCGCTTGGGCTAATTCGAGACTATCAACTGAATGTATATAGTCAAAAAACTGAACGGCTTTCTTGGCTTTGTTGCGCTGTAAATGCCCAATCAAATGCCAGGTTAATTGTGACCGTTGGGCACTCAGTGTGGTGATTTTTTCCTCGGCTTCTTGGACACGATTTTCGCCAAAATCCGTTAGCCCTGCGTTCAAGGCAGCGGTGACTGCCTCGGCAGGATGGGTTTTGCTGACCCCAATCAAGCGAATCTGGCTGGCATCGCGCCCAGCCTGTTGGGCGGCTATGATAATCCGTTGTTGGATGTGTTGTAATGCGTCGTACATATATTCTCTCATTATGAGTGCGCTACTACCATCATACAACAACACCGCATACCGTTGTATATGACAACAGTATGCGGTGTTGCGGTGACGAAGCGGTCGCTGTTAGCCTTGGCGATTTTGTGCGAGCCCAAGCTCGACCAATTCGACGGTGACTTCAGGTGCGTTGCGTTGGCGGGCAATCCCTTCGATGGCCATTTGCAGTTGCCGTGACGCCGAAATCCGCGGTAAGTAGGGGAGTTTTTCTAATTCCTTGTCGAGAATCGCCCGGGCATCGTTGTTCCACGGCAAATTCCCTAGGTTGCTATCACTCGCTGGCGCAGCTGGCGTGGCGTTGCGCTGGTTGGCATAGGCGCCATCCACCGGCAAAAAGTTGAGTAGGCCGTCATAGAGCCGATTCATGATTTCTTGGACCAAATAAACACAGCCGCGGTATCCCATGTAGGGCGTCCCAACCGCGCGTCGTACCCCCGGCCCTGGGAATCCCGCCGGCACAAAGTTAGTGTATTTGGCGCCGGATTCGCGCAAATAAATCCGCTCATTCATGGTGCCAAAGATAAACGATGGTGCCCGTTTGTGGATGTGTTGACGAATCGCTTCGTTGTCATAATCACCGGGGCGGCGCGGCCGAGCTGACGCAAATACCACCTTCATGCCGAGTTCGTCGCCCAAATAATGCGCCAAGCCCTCGGCATGCGACAAACCAGCCACGATGCCCATATCGAGTGAGCTAAACCAGTCTCCTTGGGGACCGCGCCACAAATCCCACACCGCTTGCAATGTGGTGCGTTTTTCGCTACGGATAAATGCTTCGGCTTTGTCACTCGTCCCCAATAATTGTCCCAATTGGCGCACAAATGTCACGCTGTCTTGCATGCCAAACGGCGAGTACAATACTGGTTTGCCTAGCTCGTTGGCCAGCCCGGTGCCAAATTCCTTGTAGAGCACGACATTGACTGCTGCTGCCGCTAGACGGGGGGTCTCGCTCAGGGTGGTGGCATAGGGGTAGACCATGTTGATGGTGCCACCGGCGCCTTCAATCATGCGCGTGATTTCGGCCAATTCTGACGGCGCATTAAAGCAGCCATAGGTTGGTCCGATAATATTGACGGCAGTGGGGATGGTGGCGATTTCGCTGGCATGAGGTTCGCCGTATTCGCTCCACAGCCAGCGCAACACGCGGTCACGACCAGCCCATTCATCTTCGGCCAGTGAATTACTATAATAAAACCGTGTCCCCACGCCCAGTTGGCGTACCAGCGATGAATGGTCGGAGCCAATCATTTCGGATTCAGCCGTCGACACCACGATGACATGCTTGTTGTCGAGCACCCCAGTGGCAGCCAGATTTTCGTAGGTCCATTTGACTTTATCGGCGGTACCTTTGCCACCTACTTCTTGTTCGGTCATGGTGGCTGGGGTGAGGTTTTCGATATGCGGGATGGCGTCGGTGTAGTCCGGTACTGCAGTACCCACCAAATTAAAACAACCCACGGGGGCGTCACATATTACATGCACATCGGGCATCGGGCACATGGTCCAAATCGCAGCCCAATAGCCACTCGTATCAGATAGGTCACGGATTACAACAGGGGGCATAATAGGGGTTCCTCTCGGTCGTATTACAACGTACCATATACGGCAGGGGAACTGTCGTATATGGTTGCGATAATGCAGTTAGTCAGCAAAAAACTCTTGCATCCAGCGGTATTTGTCACCTTTGGTCAGTACGCTCGCCACAAAATCAATGGTGGCTGCCATGCCGCCCATCAAAAAGAACGGACGTGACGCCAGTTGATTGGTAAAATACATCGCCGGGATGCCCCGTTCTTTGGCGGCACTGGCAAGGGGAGTCGTACCAAACACCAAGTCGGGGTGATAACGATCAATCGCCGCAATATCTTCCTCGAGTGCTTTGCGATAGATGACTTCTTTGGTACCGTGTGCTTTGAGCCACAACTCATCGGGTAACACCAATGGATCTTGGCCGATGCTGGTCGATACATAGGGCACTTCTGCGCCTGCTTCTACGAGCATGCGGGCATAGGCCAATTCGGTGCCTTCGTAGCCCGTCACCATGACTTTGCCGCTCAATGGGTGGGCGGCCACCAACGCTGTGGCTTTTTCACGCTCTTCGTCGGCCACTTGTTGTACCAGCACTGGGTCAAGCCCAAGGATACTGCCGAGACTTTTGAGCCAAGCATAGGTGCCACTAATTCCCACTGGTGCGCCGCCCACGATGGGCATCCCCCAGGTACGGGCGACATTCATGCTCTCTTTATAAAACGGGTGCAGTGGTGCTAGCGCACCGGCCCGCCCGGCCCGCCGGAAGTCGTCGAGTGACCGCCCTGGCAAGAAAATCGTCTCTGTCACGCCCATGCGCCGCAAGACGGCATCGATGAGCAACGGATCTGCAGGAAACACTTCACCCAGCAGCACCACGCTTTTTTCACGTA
>CAISXI010000140.1 GCA_903889425.1 uncultured Roseiflexaceae bacterium
CAATCGAAGCAATTGTGCCGCGCTTTTCGACGGCCGCCATGTCGCTGGGTTCGACCAGCGCCGAAGCCCACGAAACGCTTGCCATCGCCATGAATCGCCTCGGCGGTCTCAGCAATAGCGGTGATGGTGGCGAAGGTGAAGAGCGTTATGACAACGAACGCAATAGCACCATCAAACAAGTGGCCTCAGGGCGCTTTGGCGTTACCCCAGGCTATTTGATGTCAGCCAAAGAACTACAAATCAAAATGGCTCAAGGCGCTAAGCCAGGCGAAGGTGGTCAAATTCCGGCGGCCAAAGTCACCGATGAAATCGCCCGTACCCGCCACACCATGCCGGGGATTTCGTTGATTTCACCACCGCCCCACCACGATATTTACAGCATCGAAGATTTGTCGCAGTTGATTTATGACCTCAAGCAGGTCAATCCGGCGGCGGACATTTCAGTCAAACTCGTAGCCGAGGCCGGCGTGGGCACCATTGCCGCCGGGGTCGCCAAGGGCGGCGCCGAGGTGGTCCACATAAGCGGGCATTCGGGTGGCACCGGCGCGGCGCCGTTGTCGTCACTCAAGCACGCTGGTGTCAACTGGGAACTGGGACTCGCTGAATCACAACAAACCCTCGTGCTCAACGGTCTGCGGGGTCGCATACGAGTCCGCATCGACGGCGGCATCAAAACCGGCCGCGATGTGGTACTGGCAGCTCTACTGGGCGCAGACGAAGTATCGTTCGGTACCGCAGCCTTGGTAGCCGAAGGGTGTGTGATGGCCCGCACCTGCCACAGCAACAACTGTCCGGTGGGTGTGGCCACGCAGCGCCCCGAATTGCGCGCCAAATTCAGTGGCACGCCCGAACAAGTCATCCACTTTTTGTTGCATGTGGCCCACGAAGTCCGCGAAATCTTGGCGTCGCTGGGGGCCCGCAGTCTCAACGACATCATTGGCCGCACCGATTTGCTCAGTCAAATCAAGCGCGACCACGACGATGTATCGCTGGCCCGCTTGATCGAATATGTGGCCGGCCCCAACGATGCCATTCGGTACATGGGCGAGCCTAACACGACGGTACAGATGGGCAACCTCAACCGCACGATTATGCACGATGCTGCCGCGGCTATTGCTGGTGGCGGACCAATCGAATTGTCGTACCCCATTCACAATATCGACCGCACCGTCACCGGCACCTTATCGGGTGCCATTGCCAAACGCCATGGTGGCAAAGGCTTGCCCGCCAAGCACATCACCATTCATCTGCATGGCAGTGCCGGCCAAAGCCTGGGGGCGTTTTTGGCATCAGGCGTGGCGATTTTGCTCGATGGCGAATCCAACGACTATGTCGGCAAAGGGATGTCGGGTGGACTGATCCGCATCCGCCCCAGCCGCGAGGCCCGTTATACCTGGAGCGACAGCTCGATTATCGGCAACACCTGTTTGTATGGTGCTACCGGTGGTGAATTGTATGCGGCGGGACGGGCCGGCGAGCGCTTTGCGGTGCGCAATAGCGGTGCCGTGGCAGTCGTCGAAGGCGCCGGCGATCACGCCTGCGAATACATGACGGGCGGCGTGGTACTCATCCTTGGTGAGACCGGG
>CAISXI010000141.1 GCA_903889425.1 uncultured Roseiflexaceae bacterium
GTCGCTACAGCGACCGGAAATCGCCCGTAATCGGTCGTCGGTTGCGACGAAACGTGGGCGGGCCATCGTAGGGGCGATTAAATCGGTCGCTACAGCGACTGGAAATCGCCCGTGACGGAACGTCGGTTGCGACGAAACGTGGGCCGGCCATCGTAGGGGCGATTAAATCGGTCGCTACAGCGACCGGAAATCGCCCGTAATCGGTCGTCGGTTGCGACGAAACGTGGGCGGGCCATCGTAGGGGCGATTAAATCAGTCGCTACAGCGACCGGAAATCGCCCAATCGCCCGTCAGTCGCTACAGCGACCGGAAATCGCCCGTGCAATGGTGCAAAACGCTTATGGTATACTACAGCGAACCAATTTTTATCAAGGAGCAGACACATGCGTTACGATTTTGACGCCGTGGTCGATCGTCGTGGTGGGGACAGCATCAAGTGGAACTTGTATGGGGATGGACTTTTGCCAATGTGGGTAGCCGACGGTGATGTGTTGTCACCACCTGCGGTGATTGATGCGTTGGTAAAGCGTGCTCAACATGGAGTCTATGGCTATGCTGGGGCACCAGCGGCATTGGCTGATTTACTCGTCAAGCGGATGCAAGATTTATACAATTGGACGATTACCACCGATGACTTGGTCTATGTGCCAGGCGTCGTTACCGGTTTCAATATTGCTGCCCGTGCCGTCGCCACTCCTGGTGGTGGTGTATTGGTGCAGACCCCCAACTACCCACCGATTTTGGGTGCTGCTGCTAATCACGACATGGTTACCCAAACGGCTGAACTCAAAATGGTTGAAAAAAACGGTGTGATTGATTATGCCCTCGACATGGACGCCTTTACCGGCGCCATAACCGATGACACCAAGATTTTTATCTTGTGCCACCCCCACAACCCCACCGGCCGCTTGATGAACCGCGAAGAACTCACCGCCATGGCCCATGCCTGTATCGAGCGTGGTGTAGTGATTTGTTCCGACGAAATCCACTGTGATATCATCCTCGATGGCCGTGAGCACATCCCCACCGCCGCTCTTTCGCCCGAGATTGCCCAACACACTATCACCTTGATGGCCCCCAGCAAAACCTTCAATATCCCCGGTCTCGGTTTTAGCTTTGCCATCATTCAAAACCCCGAACTGCGTGCCAAGTACAAAAAAGTCATGGGTGGCATGGTGCCTCACGCAGGGATCTTTGGCTATGTAGGTGCCTTGGCCGCCTACGAGCATGGCCAAGAATGGTTGGATCAATCATTGGTGCATTATGCCGGCAACCGCGATTTTGCCATTGACTTCGTCAAAAAATATATGCCCCAGTTGCACATCACCAACCCCGAATCGACCTATTTGGCATGGGTCGATTGTAGCCAAGCTGGTATCGAAGGCAACCCCAAAGAATACTTCCAGAAATTCGGTGTGGCGCTGGGTGATGGTCGTAACTTTGGTTCCCAATCTAGGAATTTTGTGCGTATCACCATGGCCTGCCCCCGTTCATTGCTGGCTGATGGCCTCGAAATGATGCGTAAGGCCCTCGAACCACTGAGCTAATCTACTCGATGTGTGACGGCACCCTGCACGCTGTGTGGGGTGCCGTTTGATTATCAGGTTGCTAGGAGGATGCATATGCCCCATGATTTTGATACCCATTTTGCGCGCCGTGAGAGTGATAGTGTGAAGTGGAATCTGTACGGCGCCGATGTGTTACCGTTGTGGATTGCCGAAGCCGACTTCAAACCCCCCCAAGCGGTGACTGATGCCTTGGCTGCTCGGGTGGCCCACGGGATATTTGGCTATACTGCCGCCATTGGCCATGCCTCTGCACCGGGTGCCGGCTGGGAACTGCCCGCAATCGGTGAGGTCATCGTCGAGCGCATGCGCCGCCTCTATGATTGGGATATTACTACCGACGACTTGGTCTATCTCCCTGGTGTGGTGGCTGGATTTAATGTGGCCTGCCGTTCCGTGGGTCAGATTGGTGATGCAGTGCTCATGCATGCGCCTTGCTATGGTCCCATCGCCAAAGCACCAGATAACCAAGGGCGCCAGAGTCAATTTGCCCTGCTCCGCGAAGGAATCGATGCCAGCGGCCTGCGTACGTACCGTCACGACGACGATGCGTTTGGTGCGGCGATGGATGCCCAGACGCGTTTGTTTTTGTTGTGCAACCCGCACAACCCCACCGGGCGCGCCTTTGACCGCGCAGAACTTACCGCTATGGCAAACCGTTGTATTGCCAATGGTGTGGTAATTTGTTCAGACGAGATTCACTGTGAACTCATGCTTGATGATGCCACCCACATCCCCATTGCCACCCTTTCACCCCAAATCGCCCAGCAAACAATTACCTTGATGAGCCCTAGCAAAACATTTAATATTCCGGGCCTCGGGTTTTGTGTAGCAATCATCCAGAACCCAGTCTTGCGTGCCCAATATGTGGCGGCCATGCAAGGATTAGTGGCGAGCCCGCAGATCTTTGGGTATACAGGGGCGTTGGCGGCCTACCAGCATGGCGACGAATGGTTGCGTGAGGTGTTGGAATACTATCAGGCCAATCGTGAGTATGCCATCGGATTTATTCGCCAATACATGCCACAACTCATCCCCAACCGTGCTGAGGCGACCTATTTGCTCTGGATTGATTGTCGTCAAGCTAATTTACCTACGAATCCGAAAGAAATGTTTCTGTCACATGCAAAGGTGGCTTTAGGCGATGGGAGTGCCTTTGGTGCCGCCGGTGATGGCTACATTCGTCTGACATTCGCGACGCAACGGAGTGTATTGCAACAAGCTTTGGAAGCGATGTATGTGGCGTTACAACCCTATAGTTGAGGGTAATTGCGTGTTTTACGGAATCTGGATATGACGATTTGACACGATATGAAATCCCTATATACTTCACATTAACCACAGATGAAATATGATGCATTGTCGCATCACCATAAGTTCGCCCCACTAAGGTCGACGCAGTCGGCCTTTTCATATTTTGGGGAAGTATCGGTCAATCATACGGTAAGAGGAGTAGCATGAAGCAGCAGATGGTCAGCGGTCGTACGTCACGCACAATGATGCTCGTTGTGGTGGCAATCTTGTCACTGGTATTCAGTGCCTGTGCGGCCCAGTCCAGTGCCCCGGCAGCAGATGAGAAGTTCGTGTTCGGTCTCGTGTTGGTCGGCCCCATCAATGATGGTGGTTGGAGCCAAGCCCACTACGACTCCGCCAAGTACGTCGAATCAAAGATCCCCGGTAGCCAGATGGTCTATGTTGACAAAGTCAACCCCGCCGATCGCCCCAATGTCAAAGTCGAACAAGTGGTCGACGAGCTCATCGCCAAAGGTGCGAAGTTGATTATCACCACCTCCGATGACTTCAAAGACGGCACCCGTGAAGCAGCCAAAGCACATCCCGATGTGACCTTTGTGCATGCCTCAGGTGACGATGTGGTTACGGGCAAAGCTCCGGCCAACCTTGGTAACTTGATGGGACGCATGGAATACGGCAAGATGATTGCTGGTTGTGCTGCTGCTTTGCAGAGCGCCAGTGGCAACATTTCGTTCATTGGACCCTTGGTTAATGACGAAACCCGCCGCTTGGCCGACTCCGCCTTCCTCGGTGCCAAATATTGCTGGAACCAACGCGGTGGCGACCCAGCCGCCCTCAAGTTCAACGTGACTTGGATTGGCTTCTGGTTCAACATCCCCGGTGTAACCCTCGACCCCACCAAAGTGGTCAATGACTTCTTCACCGCTGGTTCAGACGTGGTCATCTCGGGTATCGATACCCCCGAAGCCATCGTCGAAGCAGGCAAAGCCCAAGCTGCCGGTAAGGCCGTCTTTGCGGTACCCTACGACTTCAAGGAAGCCTGTGCCAAGGGCGAAGCCGCCTGTTTGGGCGTCCCGTACTTCAACTGGGTTCCGTCTTACACCAAGCTCATCAACGACGTCAAGGGTGGTACTTGGAAGCAAGAATTCACCATGTTTGGGCCAGACTGGGCTGATATCAACGCCGTCGAAACCAGCGGCATTGGGTTTGCCAAAGGTAAGGCGTTGACGGCTGAAAACGCCACCAAGCTCGATGCCTTTATCGCCGAATTGGCCGGCGGTCTCAATTTGTGGACCGGTCCGATTAACTTCCAAGACGGTACGGCATTCCTCAAGGATGGCGAAGTTGCTACCGACAAACAAGTATGGTACATGCCCCAGTTGCTCGAAGGCATGGAAGGCCAAAGCGTAAGCAAGTAACCATGATACTGATGACCAGGCTCCGAGTATTCGGAGCCTGGTATTTTCACATCATAAAGGAGTGAAATGCACGTCAGCATTCAGCAACTCAATAAGTCGTTTGGATCCGTTCGCGCCAACCAAGACATCACGATTGCATTTGCTGCTGGGCAAATCCATGGCATCCTCGGCGAGAATGGTGCCGGCAAAAGTACCTTGATGAAGCTCCTGTCTGGGGTCTATAAACCCGACAGCGGGCAAATTTTTATAAATGACCAAGCGGTCACCTTGGGGACACCGCGCCTCGCCGTGCAAATCGGCATCGGCATGGTAGGCCAAGACCCGCTCGATGTGCCGGTGTTTGATGTCTTAGAAAACATTGCCTGTGGCTTGCAAATGCCCAATGATGCCGATATTCGTCAGCAAATTATTCATTGGAGCACCACCCTCGGATTCCCGTTACAGCCGGATCAACGCATGCGTGATTTGACTGTCGGTCAACGCCAACAAGTCGAAATCGTACGCTTGTTGATTGCCGGCTCTGATGTGCTCATCCTCGATGAACCGACTACCGGTATTACCGCAGCCCAAGTTGCAGCCCTTTTTGCGGCCCTCAAAACGATTGTCGCCACCGGCAAAACTGTCTTGTTTGTCACCCACAAACTCGACGAAATCGTGGCTTTGTGCGATACCGTCACCGTACTGCGTGCGGGTCAGCTTGTCGGTACCCAGCTGGCGATGCCTATCAGCAAAGAAGCAATGCTCACCGCCATGTTTGGTGAATTTCTGACTCACCCCCAAGTGCCGGCAAACCCAATCTCCACCGATGCGCCCCGCTGGCAATTGCACGACACGCTGCTCCATGACACCACCTTTGTACTCGGCCCGCTCAATCTCTCCCTCCCCAAAGGGATGATTATTGGTTTGGCGGGCCTCGAAGGTTCTGGTCAGCGTGTTTTTATGCACCATCTGGCGGGGACAGCCCACCCCGATCGCGGCCACGTCCACTTTAATGGGCAACCACTTATGCGTGCCAACCCACTGGTTGCCTGGTTGCCTGCCGACCGCCTCCATGAAGGCATTATCGGTGCCATGAGCTTCAGTGAGCATGTATTGTTGATGCGTGATAGTCTGCTGGCCCCCCACCAGACGGCGCACACCAAAGCAGCTCAACTGATTGAGGACTACGCCATCAAAGCCACACCCGATATGCCGCTCCAACAATTGTCGGGAGGCAATCAACAACGAGCCATGTTGGCGTTGATTCCTGAATCTGCCCAAGGGATTTTGCTCGAACATCCCACTCGTGGCCTCGATACGGTGTCGGCGATGGCGATTTGGCAACGCTTGCAGGTGCGCCGTGACAATGGGGCCACGGTGCTCTTTTTTTCGGCTGACCTCAGTGAAGTCATGCAATATAGCGACGCCGTTTTGGTCTTTTTTGGTGGTCAGGTCTCCCACTTGTTGGCCCGCGACTCTTTGTCCGAAGAAGTACTGGCGGCCTTGATTGGTGGCGTCGGTTTTGCCGAGGTATCTGCATGAAAACCCAGTTCGTTGCCCTCCGCACCCCCGTTATCGCCATGGGCGTGGCGCTCGCCATCACCGCCGTGCTGTTACTCTTAGCTGGCGCAGATGTCTTAGCTGCCTTTGGCGTATTGCTTGGGGGGGCACTCACCACCCCGTCACGCATATCAGACATGCTGATGCTCCTCGCACCATTGCTCTTGTGTGCCGTCGGCTTGACCACGAGCTTCGCTGCCGGCCAGTACAACCTCGGCATCGAAGGCCAGATGACGGTAGGTGGTGTGGCCGCCATGTGGTGGTTGCGCGGCTATCAGGACGGCTCCCCGGTCATCCTCTATTGGATTGGCGCCGTATTGTGTGGCATGCTGATGGGGGCGGTATGGGCGTTGCTGGTGGCGTTACTCAAACGTTACATGCACGTCAGCGAGATTTTCGCCGGCCTCGGTTTTAATTTTGTGGCGTTAGGACTGGCCCTCTATTTGGTGTTTGGTCCGTGGAAGCGCCCCGGGGTGGCTTCGATGTCAGGTACCGAACCCCTCGCCGATGCCTTGTGGTTGCCCACACTGACCGGCACGCGCTTGACGTTGGTCTCACCGATTTTGGCCATCGTGATGCTCGTGATCGTATGGCGCCTCATCCGTCATACCCACTGGGGATTGCAAGTGCGCGCCTGTGGTTTGAGTGCCTTGGCCAGCGTGCGCATGGGCGTACCCGCCACCCGCCGTACCTTCGAAGCGATGGCCTTGTGTGGTGCCTGTGCCGGCATGGCCGGTGCCTTGCAAATCATCGGGGTCTATCATTCACTGGTGCCCAATGTGGCCAGCGGTATCGGCCTAATGGGATTGCTGGTAGCGTTACTAGTGCGCGCCGATGTGCGCTGGGTGGCCCTTGTCGCGTTCTTTTTTGCCATCATCACCTCTGGGAGCATTCAACTCCCCTTGGCGCTATCAATCGATAGTAGCATTAGTGGCGTGTTACAGGGATTAATCGTGCTGGCCATCATTGTGGCGCGGGCACGTCGTGGGGAGGAGGCAGCATGAACTGGACGCAACTACTCACCGACATCGCCGCCATTATCGCCGTCAGCGCCCCCTTGATTATCGCCACCATGGGAATTTATCTCTCCGAACGGGCCGGAGTTATCAATTTGTCTGTTGACGGCTCCATGTTGTTGGCAGGTATGGCGGGATTTGCTGTCGCCTACACCACCAATAGTCTCATCTTGGGCTTTGTAGCGGCGGCACTGGTTGGTGGCCTGATTGCAGCGCTCATCGCCTATCTAGGCGTGAGTTTGCGCATTTCACAGACCGCCATTGGCTTTGTGCTGGCGCTGCTCTGCACCGATTTATCGTCGTTCCTCGGCAATCCCTACGTGCAACAAACCGGCCCCGCCGTGCCTGCCTGGCCTATTCCTGGCCTCGCCACCATTCCTGTATTTGGGCAACTGTTGTTTAGTCATGATGCCGTGATTTATTTGAGCCTCATCTTGGTGCCGCTCTTGGCATGGTGGATCATGCGCACCCGCAGTGGCTTGATTGTACGCGGGCTGGGAGAGCGTCCTGATGCCTTGTTTGCCCGTGGCATCGACGTCATCCGCTGGCGTTATCTGATGGTGATTATCGGTGGGGTGTTAATTGGTTTGGCCGGTGCCGCCTATACCCTCGACCTCAAACAAGGCTGGACCTACCGTCACATGGCGGGTACCGGCTGGATCGCCTTGGCCATCGTGATTTTTGGTGCCTGGCGCCCGTGGCGCATCTTGCTGGGGTGCTACTTTTTTGCGGCGCTCCAGACCATGGCCGGTCGCTTACAAGACAACACCTGGCAAATCCCTACCCAGGTCTTGCAAGTAGCCCCATTTGTGGTGATGATTTTGGTGTTGGCAGTTGTCAACTGCCTCGGCGCCCCCGAATTGCAACGCTGGATCAACCGTTTGCCCACGCCTTTACGCCGGGTTATTCGCTTTTTGACCAGCCCTGCTCCAGCTGCCCTCGGTCAACCCTTTATTCAGCAATAGGTTTTTCTTTTTGTGAAAAAATGCGTGCGGCGCAACCGTGAATCGCAACCACGCCCCCCGTTGACTCAATGTCAACGGGGGACGTGTATATCGCTCTATGCGCCCACTTCCAACAGTTGGTCCCAGCTGACGCCGGCTTCTACGTCGACCTTAAGGGGCACCGCCAAATCACTATAGGCGGCACTCATTTCGCGCCGCAACAAGGTGGCGATATCGGCTTGGTGGGCCACTGGCACTTCGACAATCAATTCGTCGTGTACCTGTAATAGCAAACGTGCCCCATTGCCATAGGCTTGGATGGCGGCATCGACCCGCAACATGGCCAGCTTCATGATGTCGGCGGCGGTGGCCTGGATGGGGTGGTTGATGGCTTCGCGCTCGGCGGCTTGTTGGCGCGGCCCCTTGATGTTGATTTCGGGCATCGGGCGGCGGCGCCCAAACAACGAGCTGACATAGCCCGTCGCGCGCGCATCGGCAATGGTGCTGTCGATGTACTCCCGTACCCCCGGGAAGCGCGTAAATAGCCCGTCAATCAGTACTTGTGATTCACTGCGACTCAGATTGGTGCGTTGTGCCAACCCAAAGGCGCTAATGCCGTAGATGACACCAAACACCGTCGTTTTGGCGATACGGCGTTGTTCTTTGGTCACGTCAGCGACCGCCACGCCAAACAACTGGGCGGCGGTGGCGCTGTGGATGTCTTGGTCTTCGTGGAAGGCCTGGAGCAGATTGGGGTCGCGGGTAATATGGGCCAGCACCCGCAATTCGATTTGCGAATAGTCTGCCGCCACCAACACACATCCGGGAGCCGCCACAAAGGCCCGCCGTACTTCGCGCCCTTCTTCGGTGCGGGTAGGGATGTTTTGTAGGTTGGGTTCGACCGAGCTCAAGCGCCCTGTCGCCGCGCCTAGTTGGTTGTACGATGTATGTACTCGTTTGGTCTGCGGGTTAATCAAGACAGGTAAGGCATCTACATAGGTTGATTTGAGTTTGCTCAATTGCCGGTGGAGCAAAATTCGTTCGATGATGAGCGTATTGTCGCTGGGGCGCAGTTTTTCCAGCACTTCAGCCGTCAACGACCAGCGCCCGGTTTTGGTTTTTTCGAGGCCTTGTGTCGATAAGCCTATTTTGCCAAACAATACATCACTCAATTGATCACCCGAGGCAATATTAAAGGTACTGCCGGCAATGGCAAAAATATCGCGTTCAAGTTCGCCAATCCGCGTGGTAATCCGCCCCGACAATTCAGCCAGATATTGCTCATCGACTTGAATCCCGGCTTGTTCCATGCGCACCAGCACGGCAATCAAGGGCATTTCGAGCCGATAAAAAACATCGGCAATCCCCGCTTGGGCGTCGATTTGGGGGCGCAAGGCATGGGTCAACTGCAACGTGTAATCGGCATCGCTGCCGGCATAATTGGTGACGGCCACGATGTCGGCGGTGTCGAGGGTGGTCTGGTTTTTGCCTTTGCCAATCAGTTGATCGATGGTGACCGGGAGTTCATTGAGTTGCAATTCATAAAACGCCAATTCTTTGAGTGCCCGGCGTTTGTCGAGTAGACTGGCCGCCAACATGCTGTCAAACGTCAGTCCGTTGACGGTAATCCCGATGCCCAACAACGATTCGATGTCGAATTTGGCGTTATGGGCACTTTTTTGGATGCGGTCATCCGCAAAGAGTGGTGCGAGCTGGCTGACAATCAGTGCTACCGGCAACACGTCGACCTGCTGATGGATGATGGGGATGTACCAGGCTTGTTGGGCGTGGCAGGCGATTGAGATGCCGATGCATTTGTCGCGGAACACGCTGGTGCCGGTGGTTTCGGTGTCAAACGCAAACGCGCCCACACTGCGACACTCTGCTACTACTGTGGCCAACGTCGCTTCGTCCGTCACTGTCACATAGCCGGCGCGTAATTCCACCGCTTCGCCTGGCTCAGGTGCATTGCCAAACATATCCATTTGTTGATTGGCTGCGCGACTAGGGAGCGTCGCTTTGGGGGTGCTTTGTGGCGGTGGTGTACTCACTGCCTGATTGCTCGCCGGTAGGCGGCCAATCAGGGTCTGGCCGATTTCGAGGCTCTGAAAAAAGCGCACCACGGTGGTTTTGTCGTACCCCGACACATCACAATCTGCCATCACCAGGTCTACCGGCGCATTGACCACAATCGTCGCCAGCATCCGACTGAACTCGGCGGCTTCTTGTTGCCCCGCCAAGACTTTTTTGTAGCGGTTGGGGACCAGTTCGAGATTCGCAAAAATCTGATCGACGTTGCCAAATTCGTTGAGGAGCGCAATCGCCCCTTTTTCGCCAATGCCTTTGACCCCCGGAATGTTATCTGAGCTATCACCTTTGAGTCCGCGCAAATCAGCGAGTTGATTCGGTTTGAGGCCACCATAACGCTCGATGACTTTGGCTTCGTCATAGACAATTGAGCTCATCCGTTGTCCAAACGGATTGGCAAGAAGTACATTGACATAACTATCAACTAATTGCAAAGTGTCGCTATCACCGGTGAGGATGAGGGTGCGCACCTGTTGGGCGGTGGCTTGACGGGCGAGTGTACCCAACACGTCGTCGGCTTCGAAGCCGGCCGCCACATAAATGGGGATATTGAAGGCCTGCATCATTTCTTTGATACGTTCGAGTTGCGAATGGAACTCTTGGGGCGTTTCGTTGCGGCCCGCTTTGTATTCGCTGTACAAGTCATCGCGGAAGGTGCGCCCAATGTCGAACGACACGGCGATATGGGTTGGTTGATGTTCTTTGATGGCATTGAGCATGATTGCCGCAAACCCGAACACGGCGTAGGTGGCTTCGCCACTCGAGGTACGCATACCCGTATCTGCCATGGCAAAAAACGCCCGAAAGGCCAAGGCATGGCCATCAATCAACAAAATCCGTGGGGTATTCGTCATGTCGCTCTCTCCAAACGGTGCAAAATCTGCGTTATGTGTTTAGTCCAATCAAAATAATGCCATAGCCAATCGAATTAATCAGGGCAAACCAGCCCAATCCAATCAACCAGCGGCGCACGAGTGGTTGATTGGTAGGGCGCCGTTGCAACCACATCCCCATCAACCCCATCATCGCGACGGCGCCAACAAACAGCACGAGCATGGTCATGAGATAGGTGAATTGGGCGGCGTCTCCCAGTGAGATGAATTCAAAATAGATGAATAGTAACGATTGGCGCCAAATCAAGCCAAATGCCAACATCCACCCAATGATGAGCGACCATTCATACATCAAAAACAGCAAGCGTCCGCGGCGTGTTTCCAAGCTAATCTCTGTTTCTTCCGCCTAGGCGGAATTGCCGTACCAGTCGTGTGGTGGCGGGATGGTTATGTGTTGATGCCCACGAGGATAATGCTGTAGCCAACTGCGGTGATGAGTCCAAACCACGCCCAACCAACCAGCCAACGTCGCAGTAACGAGTGTGATTCAGGACGACGTTGGATCCATGTGCCCATCATGGTCATCACCACTACCGAAATCACCGTCATGAGCAAAATACTCACGATGTAGATAAATTGGGCGGCATCACCGAGCGGGAATATCACAAAAAAGATGAAGAGCAACGATTGGCGCCAAATCAAGCCAAATGCCAACATCCAGGCGATGATTAACGACCATTCCGAACTCAAAAACTGCACTCGTTCCCAGCGTGTTTCCATATATTGCCTCAGTTCTTGCGCTGAAGAAGAGGAAATTAGCCGTGGGTGCGTTGGAATTCTTGCATCAGTTGAGCCAAGGCTTGGGCAGATGCAACCGGCAGGGCGTTGTAGAGCGACGCACGTAGGCCGCCAATAATTCGGTGCCCAGCCAAGCCAATCATGCCGTGGCTACTAGCGGTGGCCAGGAATTTTTTCTCGAGATCGGCATCAGGCAAGCGAAACACCACGTTCATTTGTGAGCGGGCATCCACCGCACTATGCCCCCGATAAAACCCGCCTGATTGGTCGATGACGTCATACACCAATTGGGCTTTGTGGGCGTTGCGGGCGGCCAAATTGGCGAGCCCCAAGGCTTCGATCCACGCCAGCACCAGATCGAGTACATACACCGAAAAAACCGGTGGCGTGTTGTAGAGCGATTGGGCCGCCAAATGGGTCTGATAGCGCAGAATCGTGGGCACATTGGTATGCATCTGCGCCAAGAAATCGTTGTGGATGGCCACCACCGTGACCCCTGCCGGCCCGAGGTTTTTTTGGGCACCGGCATAGATCATGCCGATATTGCTGGCATCGATGGGACGCGATCCGATATCGCTACTCATATCGACCACGAGGGGTTGTGTCGTGGCCGGTAGCGTTGCCCATTGGGTACCATAAATCGTATTGTTAGAGGTGATATGCACATACGCCGCATCAGGGGCGACGTGCCACGTGGCGGGTGCGGGCAGGGTGGCGTAGTTGTCGGCTTTGCTGGAGGCGGCGATATGGGCTGATCCGATGCGACCTGCTTCTTCGTAGGCTTTTTCGGCCCACACACCGGTCAACACATAGGCACCACTACGACCTGGTTGCAAGACATTCATCGGCAGCATGGCAAATTGATGGCTGGCACCCCCTTGCAAAAAGCCGATTTGGTGACTGTCGCCTAGTCCAAGCA
>CAISXI010000142.1 GCA_903889425.1 uncultured Roseiflexaceae bacterium
AGGGCACTCGGGCCATCGACCACCTGCCATTTGGTGCGGGCATCGATATGCAGACTCGCTACCGGCTGTTCATGATCGGCTTGTTCCACACAATACAAAATCGGTCCGCGCGCCACCGCCACCCGCCCGGCGTTATTCTGCACTGAGGGGTGAGCGCTCATCATGCGCGGATTCATCGGCAAATCCAATACCACTTCGTCACCAATCTGCCAGGCTCGGCGGATGGTCACATAGCTATCGGGCTGGACGATGTGCCGTTCGCCGTTGATGAGTACCGTCGCCCCACTGGCCCAACTAGGCACGCGCAATTTCAAGCCCCATTGCCCACCGCGAGTCACGCTGACGCGAATCCGCCCATCCCAAGGATAGTCGGTGGTAACCTGGACTGCGGCATCCAAACCACTGCCGTGGGTGTCAATTGAGCCTTGGATGTAGGTGTGGATCCAGAGCGTGTCGCTATCGACACTAGCCACGTAGCTGCCGAGTTGCGCCAACAAGCGCGCCACGTTGGGTGGGCAACAGGCACAACCAAACCAAGCCGAACGGCGGTGGCTACCGTTGTTGCTCAACGGATTTTGATAGAAATATTCGCTACCACTCAACGACAACCCCGGCATGACGGCGTTGTAGAGCGTCCATTCCAGCAAATCGGCATAGCGGGCTTCGCCGGTGCCTTGGAGCAAGCGCCAATTCCACATCACCGACGCAATGGCGGCACAAGTTTCGGTGTAGGCGGTGTCATTGGGCAATTCGTAATCATCGCCGATGGATTCGCCATGCCAGCGCGAACCAATTCCACCACTGACATACATGCGCTTTTGGGTCAAATTGAGCCATTGGGTATCGATGGCCCGTTTGAGTGAGGCGTCGCCGGTTTCGAGCCAGACATCGGTAGCGCCAGCAGCCAAATAGAGCATACGCACGGCATGCCCAATCACCACATCGAGGTCGCGGTACGGCACATGGTCTTGGTAATAGTCATAGCCAAACACCTTGTTGCGGATTTGGTTGGCGCCCCGCACCGATACCATGAAGTCGGCCAACGCCAAGTAGCGTTGATTGTTGGTGGCGCGATAGAGCTCTACCAACGCCAATTCGATTTCGGGGTGGCCGTCGGTGATGGGGCGTTTGCCTTGATCTGCCGGCCCAAAGGTGGCATCGATGTGGTCGGCCATGCCACAGGCGGCATCGAGGGCGACGCGGTCGCCGTTGGCACGATAAATCGCGACGGCGGCTTGCATCAAATGCCCGGCACAGTACATTTCGTGCAGGTCAAAGTTGGTCCAGCGCTCGTCGCTCCGCGCTTTGCTAAAGTACGAATTGAGGTAGCCGTCACTGCGTTGCGCCGAGACGATGTCAGCAATCACCGAGCGGGCAATGATTTGCAACGCTGGCGAATCGCTGATGACGTCGTTCGAGCCAACTGCTTCGAGCCATTTGTAGACGTCTGAATCATTAAAAAACAAGCCCACGAATTCGCCTTCTTCACGACCAGCCGCCCGTCGGAAGTTGGCAATCCGCTCGGTTTCTTCACAGTGGGTATATTGCGACGGCAAGGTCACATGGGCATTGGTATGGATGCGTGGTGCCCAAAAGGTATCACGCAACTGCACGCCTTGGAGCGGCAACGGCCGTAATAGGGCGTGTGGGCTTTTGGTCGTATCAACAACGTACGTGGTGCGCTTCATTGCGGTGCTCCGGAATATGGTTGGATGCTAGTATTCTAGCATAGACCATCAGCGCGTCATACACCCCAGCGCAATTCCGGTGTAACCTGTTTTTTCATTTTGGCAAAAACATCCCGGGCGCTGGCGGGCAGTGCGACACCAGCAACGGTACCCAGCGCCTCCCCATGTGCCACCCACCCGCAATGCCCTATTTGGGCATTACGGGTGAGGTGGGGCGTATACGGTGACGGCGATTACGCCATTCCTATAAGTTATTTGGCAGTCAAGCAGGCAGTGATTTCTTCGGCCACGGCAGGGCCACTAATCCAAGCAAAGCGGTATGGTGCATCCCATTGTGGCCCATAGCCGAGGTATTTGGTTACCGCAAAACGGGCCGCCGCCCGCACCCATTCGATTAGCTCACCTGGGTCGTGTTGGTCATTACACTGAATCACCAATCGCACCCCCACCGTGGTCACCCTGCACCCCAAGGCAATACAGCCAATCCGCCCGACACTCAACCGCAACGCTTCTTTGGCGACCCCTATCCATTCGCTCTCATCAGCACTTAGGGATGTATCATCCCATGCCACTACCAATACACGGCGCTCCATCGGGTATTCCTTTCGCGTACAACGCATGTTGCGAGGAATACCGTTTGGGCGGGCCAAAAAGATACGCGTGGTGGGACAATTGTCCCACCACGCATACCAATTCACCACTGCCCGTGGAGTTTTTTTATTGGAAACCACCAGATGCGTCAGCCAAGCCCCGTTCGCGGGCGATTTTGGCTTCGTAGCCACTGGCCAGATAGGCGGCAATGGGGTCGGTCGGTACACCCATCTCGAGCCGTACTTGCGCCAACAACGGACGCACATCGGTGCGGAAGGCATCACTCAACAAGCGATGCGCTGCCAGTACGTCGCCGTTTTGTTGGATACCAGCCAAGGTCTGACGCGGCACAATCAAGGATTTGGCATAGGCTTCTTGGCAGTTAATCACCGAGTAGATGATGGCTTGCAATTTGCCTTCGATGTTGTGGCATTGGTCGAGCATGTAGGCCACGTCCCGGGCACAGCTCCGTGATGGCTCGTCGTGCCCCAACTCGGCGCCGGCTAATTCGTTGTAAATCAAAAAGAGTTCGTAAGGGTTGGTGCTACCCACAATCAAATCATCATCGGCGTATTTGCGATTGTTGAAGTGGAAGCCACCAAGGCGCCCTTCGTCCAACAAAAAGGTCACAATTTGCTCGATGTTGACTCCTTGGGCATGATGGCCGAGGTCGACTAGCACCTGGGCCTGTGGTCCCAGCTTGAGCGCCCAGGCATAAGCAGTGCCCCAATCGGGGATGTCGGTGCTGTAGAAGGCCGGCTCAAAAAACTTGTACTCGATCAACATGCGCCCATTGGCTGGCAATTGTTTGTAGACCTGCGTCAAGCCTTCTTCGAAGCGCCGTTTGCGGCCACGCAAGCTGTCTTGACCGGCGTAATTGGTGCCATCGGCAAACCACAAACTCAAGGCGGTGCTTTTGACTTTGGTCATAATATCGCAACACTCGAGCATATGGTCGAGGGCGCTTTCTTGGATGCTTTTGTCGGGGTTGCCCAGTGAGCCCAAGCGATATTGGTCGTCTTGGAAGACATTGGGGTTGACGGCGCCAATCGCAATCCCCTGCTGTTCGGCGTATTGGCACATCCCGGCATAATCGCCGTCTTCGGGTTTGTCCCACGGGATGTGGACTGCCACTGATGGAGCGATGCCGGTCATGCGATGCACCATGGCGGCGTCATCGAGTTTTTCGCGGGTGGTACGGGCTGCCCCTGGCCAGGCAAAGGCCTTGAAGCGCGTACCGCTATTGGCATAGCCCCAGCTGGGGGTTTCGATTTTTTGGGCTTTGAGGGCGGCTTTGATGGCGGCCACATCAAGTCCTTGGGCGTTCAGTGATTCGGCTAGCGCCGCATATCCGGGTACATCTGCCATGAGGGGACTCCTTTGTCTGGTGGGAGATATCACGTCATCGTCAATTCACAAGGCTATTCTACAAGATATCGCCACAAACCAACGCAGTGCGTATCATCAAATTTATTACGAAATAGATATAAATCCCGACGCCAATCGCATCCACACGTTATGGGTATTGTTTGATGGCTAGCCACGGAGATTCCACGCTACGGTTGCCGTAGCAACCGGCATGGAATGACGCCAGTGGGTGTGCTGGAATGACGCCGGGGGGAACACACTACAATCGCCCGTGATCTCTGAGCCCTCTGCGTGCCCTGTGCGAGATAAATGATAATCCGCGCACCCTGTATCCGACCATCTACGTACGCCGTTGCGCACTATATTCGCTGGCAGAGACCACACTGCCCCGCAACGCCGCCAAGTCAACTAGGCGCATCGTTTCATCTGACAACACATAGCAATGGTTGGTATAGCGGGCCGGTGGGGCAGCTCGGCGTTGCAAGATGGCACAGGCCAGTTCCACCACCCGTTCGCCGTAGCGCTCAGGGAAGCTGGCCACCGCGCCAATCATACGACTATTCGGTCGGCGTAATTCCCGCAAGGCGTCGACATCGGCGCCCAGCCCGGCCGTGACACAGCGACTCAACGTGCCATCTTCGGCAAAGGCCGACAAGGCACCCAACACCGCTTCGTCGTTAATCCCTACAATCACTACCCGATCACTACGGCGGATTTTTTTGAGGGCTTGGCGGGTGGCGGCACACGAATCGACGCTGGTATTGCGGCTATCGAGGTGGATAACTCGGTTGTCAGGTAGGCTAATCTGCTCACGCAAGCCATCAATTTGGCCTTGCATACGGGCCGCCGGCACCGGACCAGAGATGGGCAAGCCCAACGAAAAGACCACATCCACTACCCCGTGCCACTGTCGGCGGACGTACTGCCCCAACAAGCGCCCCGTCATCAAGCCGGCGCGGTAATTGTCGAACCCAAAAAACGTCGCTCCCGGGATGGGAATGTCGATGGCAATCACCGGCACATTGACTTGACGCAAGGCCTCGACAATCATGTTGTTGGCACGGGCATCGGTATTAAAGACCACTGCCAAATCGACTTGGGCCTTGATGAATGATTCCACATTGGTCAGGGCCACATCACCGTCACTGCGATTGTCGGCGAGCAACAAATCAACCCCAGCCTGTGCGGTGGCAGCGACCATGCCACTGCGTACGGCTGCGGCAAAGGGCAAGCGCTCGTCTTGATTGGCAAAGCCAATCCGCCAGCGTCGCACCGGCATGTTTTCGACATGGCGACGACTCGCCGTGCCACAAATCGTCATGGGAATACCGGTGCCGGCCAGGCGGGTGATGGTGGCGCTATCAATGGCGTCATCGGTGATAATCCGGGTGATGCGCTCGAAGTCTGCGTGCTGATCGCGTTTGATCCAAGCCGCCAAATCAGCACTTTCGACCATCAGCACCACTTGGTCACAAACATCCATCATGCGCCGACGCAAGGTGTCACGGCGTACCACCACATCGCGCCCGAGTTCGTCTTGGCTGAGCCCCGACAAAAAAAGACACCGGGCCCGGACCCCTGCAGGCAAAAATTGATTGGCGTCAGGCCAACCAATACTGCGACCATCGGCAATCACACCACCAAGCAAGGCAGTGGTATGCGTTGATTTACCTAGGTGTACCGCAATATCAACACTATCGCTATAGACCATCAAGCCACGGCGCTCTTGCAAGCGCAATGCCAACGACAACCCGGCATCGCCGCCTTCGATCATGATGGCGTCATAATCATCGATTAACGCCAATGCCCCATTGGCCACCCGCTCTGCCCGCCCAGGAATACCGTTATTGCGGCCAGGTCGGCGTTGGTCACTACAAAAAGCTCCGCCGTGGGTGCGCGTGAGTAATTCTTGCGATTCGAGCACATCGAGATCACTGCGGATTGTTACTTCGGACACTTGAAAAAGTTGTGCTAATTCAACCACACTCACAAAGCTATCTTGCTTTGCCAATGTCACAATCCGCTCACGACGCTCTTTGGTGCGGGCACTCATTGTCACTCCATTGTGCAATCACAAAATATTACGGTTATCGTATGTTTTATGTTGAAAAATGTCAAATCTTATGTTTTCATAATATTTATTCACGACTAATATGGTATAACCCATGAGCAACTATAGAATCTCCTATGGCAAACCGAGGAGATTCCACGCTACGGGTGCGGGCACCCGGCATGGAATGACGGATGGCTACGCACATGCCCAAACTCGGGCTACAATAGACCATATCCGATACGGAGGAATATCAACGTTATGGCCAAACAATCAGGTGAAGAGCGGCGCAGTGCGATACTCTATGCACTTGAACAACACAACGAACTGCCTATCGAAGCCTTTGTGCAACAATTCACCGTCTCGGCAGCAACTATCCGCAACGACCTAAAGCTGCTTGCGCAACATCGCTTGATTACCCGCACACATGGCGGAGCGCGGGCTATCCGCAACCGCGAATTTGAATTATCGCTGGTTGCGCGGACCCATCAACAACCCGATACCAAAATCACGATTGCCCGTTATGCAGCCCGGCTCATCAATGACGGCGATACGATTTTCATTGATTCAAGTAGTACGTCCTTTGCCTTAGTGCCGTTTTTGGGGCGGCGCCGCAATCTCACTGTCGTTACCAACAGCCTATCGGTAAGCCAAGCATTAATCGAATATCCCACTATCAATGTTGTTATTTGCGGTGGTCGGATACGCCATATTTCCCAATCAGTCGTCGATTTGCACTCCATCGGATTGATTCAACAATTACGGATTACCACAGGTTTTTTTGGGGCGCATGGGATTAGTATACGCACCGGTCTAACCGACATTAGTCGCGAAGAAGCCGACGCCAAACAAATCATCCATCAACAATGTCGGCGCACTGTTGCATTGCTCGATGCCAGCAAAATGAATCGCATCGGCCAATATCCTTTTATCGCCACGAATCAAATTCACACCCTGATTAGTGATTTTGCAGCCGACAATACCGTCATTGCAGCCCTCCGCAACCATGGTGTCCATTGTTTTTTGGCAAATTAATTATTATCTGACATATTCACACCAAATCAGTCAACAGTTTCGCATAGCGTAATCATAATAATCACGCTATTCACTATCAGTGTATTCTTGCGATATTACACATATTTTTGGCATAAACACTGCATCATTTGACGGTAAAGAATGAACATACTATAGTAGTAGTCGCAGAGGAATACCAATTTAAATTGGATAACAATCGTTCATTCGTTATGAGATTGTATTACACTCCTAGATACTTTAAATGCCAACACGACGATCAACAACAACTCCAACGATCCGCGATGTCGCCCAGCGCGCCAATGTATCACCGATGACGGTGTCACGCGTAATCAATGGTTCCGTGTCAGTACACGCTGACACTCGTGCCCGTATTTTGGTGGCAATTCGCGAGTTAGGCTATACCCCGCCCGAGCAACCTCGTGAAGGTTCACGGCGCAACGTGCATACGATTGGGCTGATTTTGCCCGATATCGGCAACCCGTTTTTCACCAAAATCGGGCTAGGGGTCGAACAAGCTGCTAATCATCACGATTATCGGGTCATCATCTGCAATAGTCGCAATGATATCGCCCTCGAAAAACGCTACTTAGCTGATTTGATTGCCCGACGGGTTGATGGCATCATCATTGCCCCGAGCAACGATGCCTCGTGTAGCGCATTGCAATCGCTTGCCAAAGAAAGTTGTCCGATTGTCTTGATTGACCGCGAAATTCCCAATTTGGGGTTGGATGTCGTACAAAGTGATAATCAACACGATGCGCTCCGCATTACCCAACATTTGATTGCCCTCGGGCATCGCCGGATTGGCTTTATTAGTGGTGACAACCGTATTTCCACCTCGCGAGACCGTTTATACGGCTACCGCTTGGCACTCGATACAGCGGGGATTCCCTTTGATTCGTCATTGGTGTGCGAAGAAAATCCCTCGCTTGCATTGCCAGGCTATATATCAACCCAAAAATTATGTCAACGAAGCGACCGCCCCGATGCCATCATGGCAATTAACGCCATGACGGCGATGGGGGTAGTGCAAGTCTGCAACGAACGCCAATTACGCATCCCCCACGATATTGCCTTGGTGTCATTTGACGATTTAGAATACGCCAGCGTGTTGTTTCCGTTTTTTACGGTAATGGAACAACCAACCACCTCAATGGGTGAGACTGCTGTCAATCGTCTCATTTTACGCATTCAAAAGCCAGACCAAGACATCGCCAACATCAAACTCTCGAGTACCTTCATCGAGCGTCGTTCGTGTGGATCCCTCAAAAACGAAGATTTTTTTCGCAATCATTTTGCCTTCCGCTAACCAAACGCCCCCCAACACCGTCAATAGCCACGGCAAGCTGTCACCACCGCTGCAAAACTATGCCATAATCGGGGCACAATCTTTATTTGCACCACAGAGGTATTCGATGCGACAGCTCGTATTACATGACATTGGCGATATGCGCCTCGGCGAAGCCGAGCGCCCCGCCCCACCAGCCGCCGGAGAAGTCCAGGTACGGGTGCGCCGGGTCGGCATTTGTGGCACTGATTTGCATGCCTTTGCCGGCAAGCAACCGTTTTTTAGTTATCCACGCATCCTTGGCCATGAATTGGCGGTCGAAGTGGTGGCCTGTGGGGCTGGGGTACAAAATATGGCTGTTGGCGATACCGTTGCAGTACGCCCCTATCTCGAATGTGGCCACTGTCGAGCCTGTCAACGCGGGTTGACCAATTGTTGTGAATCATTGCGGGTGCTCGGGGTGCATACCGATGGCGGCATGCGCGAATATATCAACCTGCCCGCCAATCATTTGCACCACGCTCATGGCGTGGGTGTTGATGGATTGGCATTGGTTGAAATGCTGTCGATTGGCTTCCATGCGGTACGCCGCGCCGCCCCCCAAGCCGACGATCGTATCGTGGTGGTGGGACTTGGCCCGATTGGATTAGGGGTTGCTTTGGCAGCCCGCGCCCGCGGACTCCAGGTCAGTGCAATTGACCCCAGTCCCATCCGGCGTGATTTCGCCTTAACACACCGCTTGGTACGGACGGCTATCGACCCCGTCACGGATGCCGTCGCCGCCGCCAAAGCGGTATCTGACGGACATGCGCCCGATATCGTAATCGATGCAACAGGGCATCCTGCAGCCATGGAAGCCTCGTTTGGCATCCCTGGGCATGGTGGCAAGCTGGTATTGCTTGGCATCGTCCAAGGGATGCTCCAGTTTAGCGATCCCGATTTGCATCGCCGCGAAATCAGCGTGTTGGCTAGTCGTAACGCGACTGCCATTGATTTTGATGCGGTGATTGCCGCCTTGCCGAGCATCGATATCGCTGCATGGGCCACCCATCAAGCCACACCAGAGCAACTCCCCGGGGTGATGAATGCCTGGCGGAATCCTGCCAGTGGTGTCATCAAAGGCATGCTGAGTTTCGATTAATCTACATCTTCGGCTGCCTTGTTTGGCATGAAAAAGGAACGCTATGTTTGCACGCCAGTACCCTGCCTTGCGTCACCGCCCGTATCGTTTGTTGTGGAGTGGCTTGTTAGTGTCCAATATGGGCACCTGGATGCAAAATGTAGCCCAAAATTGGCTCATCTACAAAATGACCAACAACGATCCCCTTTACCTCGGATGGATGGGTTTGGCCTTTGCCATCCCAATGATTGCCTTACCCCCCATTGGGGGCTATTTGGCCGACCGCCTGCCACGGAACAAAATATTGCGGGTTACCCAATGGAGCATGGCCATCCTGGCCTTGCTTCAAGCGGGATTGACCTTGGCCGGCCGCAATACGCCGTGGCTGATTTTGATTGCCACCTTCCTCAATGCCACCTTACTCGCCGTCGATAATCCCACCCGCCAAGCCCTCATTCCCACGCTGATTCCCCGCGAAGATCTGCTCAATGCCCTCGCACTCAATTCGGCCACCTACAATGGCGCCGCCCTCATCGGCCCAGCCTTAGCGGGATTTTTGTTGGGGGTGATGGGACCCGGTTGGTTGTTTTTTGGCAACGCCATTAGCTACTTTGCCGTCATTTATGCGATTACCCATATGCCCACTGAGGCACCCCACCCACCCAGTAGCGCCACGCTCGGTGAAGCGTTGCTCGGCGGGGTCCGCTTTGCACTGAGTCATCGCTTGACGGGGGTGTTGTTGTTGACCTCGACGATTATGTCTATCTTTGGGCGCTCGTATCAACAACTCTTGCCGATTTTTGCCGATGATATTTGGCATATTAGTGCCCAAGGCTATGGGATTTTGTTGTCGGCGGCCGGTGCTGGTGCACTGATCGGCGCATTGGGACTCGCCTCCATCCCCAAAATCACCCCCAACGCCACCAACCTACGCATCGCCGGCTTGGCATTTGCGGTGTTGCTGGCAGGATTTGCCTTGAGCCCATGGTGGACATTAGGCGCGTTGCTCTTGGTGCTAGTGGGGATTATCAGTACCGCTGCCACCACCATGATTGCCACCATGCTCCAACTCGAAGTACCCGGGCATTTACGCGGCCGGGTCATGAGCTTGCATGCAGTGACACTCATCGGTGTGCCATCATTTGGCGGCTTGTTGGTGACCAATATGACTACGTGGCTCGGCCGTGGTAACAATATTGCCGACATTAGTGCCAGTGGCGCACCGTTGGCATTGGTGGTGGGAGCGGTGTGTGTGGCCATATTATTTATCGTGATTCGCTTCCCCGCCCGTACCGACCACCGCTAACACGAAAGGAACGACACAGATGCGTGGTGTCAAAAAACAAGACTTACCCTCAAAACCATGCGTCACCTGTGGGCGACCGTTTACGTGGCGCAAAAGCCTCGCCAAGACCTGGGACGATGTAAAATATTGTAGCGATGCCTGTCGTCGCTACAAACAGAGTGGTGGCAAACCACCCAGCACGAAACGGAACGACGCATGACACCCACTCCACTCCAACGCGAATTTGCCTCACGTGACGAATTAATCGCCTACCTGCACCACGAATTCGCTGATATCGTCGGTGACGATACTCACGTCGCACCCACGCGCGGTGGCCGGCAGGCAGCCGTAGGCCAACTCGCCACCATCAATCCAGCCCGCTATACTGCTACCCGCAATGCCCTTAATGGTGCAGTGACTCGCCTCAGCGCCTACATCAGACATGGCGTACTCAGCCTCGCCGAGGTGCGTGACGCCGTATGGCAACGTGTCAAATACCCTCATGACGCCGAAAAACTGATTACCGAGCTGGCGTGGCGCGACTACTGGCAACGCGTCTATGCCAAGATTGGTGATGGTATCTGGCAAGACCGTGAACCCTACAAAACTGGCTATGCGGCATCGTACTATAGCAAAGTACTCCCCGACGATATCGCGACAGGGCAGACATCACTAGCCTGCATGGATGCGTTTGTAGACGAATTACACACCACGGGGTATTTGCACAATCATGCCCGGATGTGGCTGGCCGCCTATCTCATCCATTGGCGCCATGTGGCCTGGCAAGCGGGGGCGCGCTGGTTTTTGCAACACCTGCTCGACGGCGACCCCGCCAGCAATAATTTGTCGTGGCAGTGGGTGGCAAGCACGTTTAGCCACAAGCCTTATTTTTTCAACAAAGAAAATCTCGCCCGCTATACCAACCACCGCTTTTGTGGTGACTGTCCGCTGGCACGGAAGTGTCCCCTCGATGCACCATACGAGACGCTCAGCCAACAACTCTTTCCGCATATGCCACCGCAATAACGACAAGGAATCGCAATGCCACCAATACTCTGGATTCACGGCGATTGCCTACGCCCCACTAATCCGGCGTTGCTCGCCCATCCCGACGCGCCAGCGATTTTTGTCTGGGATGACGCACTGCTCCAGCAGTACCACATCAGCCTAAAACGCATCGTGTTTATGTACGAGGCGCTCCTCGAGCTCCCCGTAACGATCTATCGTGGCGATGTAGTGACACAGCTGACGGCATTTGCACAGCACCACCAGGCAGATACCATTGTGACCACCGCCACGCCGG
>CAISXI010000143.1 GCA_903889425.1 uncultured Roseiflexaceae bacterium
CCGTCACTGTTCAGGCGGGCCAGCACTATTGTGTGGCTACCCGTGTGTTGGCAGATAGTTCCTCTGCAACCGCTATCCGCACTCGTTGGTTGTGGCGTAATGGTGATGTCATCATTACCGAACGGGTTGGTGATTGGCAAATGGTACGGCGTTGGGGTGGGGCGACCGACCAACAACCGTGGAGCCTCTATCATCAAACTGATGTAGCGCCAGCGGGAGCAACCAGCCTCGAGGTGCGCTATGAGCCGGCCTCTGACGACCGCATCTATCTCGACCAATTTGTGGTGCGACCGAGTTATGTGGGTAGTGCACTTGCTGATGCACAGCCGGCAAGTACCCAATATATCCACATCCGGCCGTGGCCGGCAGGGTATAACGCAGCGGTTTCTTTTTCATATGACTGGGAAACAGCGATGGGCGGCTTGGTGCATTCACGCTCGAACGATGACCCATTAGCCGGTACGGACCCGGTCATACGGGGTATGCGCATGCGCGAAGGCTTGACGAATTCACTGAAATTGTTTGCGCCGTATCAGTTTGCGGCGACCTACTATGTAAACGGGTATAATTTTTTGGATGGGAATCGTGATAAGCAACTATTCATGGACAATCCCATATTTACATGGGCCACGATTACGAATGGCTGGCAGAGCAATGTGTGGTCACAACAATCGTGGTTTGCCGCAGATCCTCACGGCGATATTCAGTCTGACCCAGCGTGGTATTTTGGTGATTTGATTGGGCCGGTGCGTAATGCCGGCCATGACATCCAAAGCCACACCTTTAGTCATTTTTATGGGGGATTGGCGTCACCGACTGAGTGGCAGATTGATTTGCAGGCATGGAACACATTGGCTGCGACCCGTGGTGTGCCGTCGGCGACGTCACTCGCATTCCCATGGAGTAGCAGTGCGGGGATGCGCTATGATAGTTGGGATCAACTCGTGGCGGCCGGAGTTACTTCACTCACACGTACCTCGTGGAATCCGCATTTGCCGCAGTACCACATTGTCACTGCCACAGACGCACACTGTCGCCCCTTACCCGGCCACGAAGTAATACTGGTATGCCCTGATTATTACCTTACCACCGCACGCGAGGCTGGGGCACTCGCATTACTCAATGATATTCGGCAACGCGACGGCATGATTGATTTTTGGTCGCATACCGAAGAAGTGATGACTCCTGATCAAATTGCTACGTGGCAAGCGGTCGTCGATGCGACTGCACAGGCTGGTGATGTCTGGGTTGTAGCGCTACGGACAATTGCATCCCGTCAACAAGCGTTGGCCGCAGTACAAACCAAGGTCGTGCAAGATGATGTCGGTGCTACGATTACCATTCTTAATCCGACTAGTGCGACGATTGCCGATGTGGCAATTCGCGCGCAACCAGGTTGGCAATTTGGTGATGGGCAGACCACCCAGGTAGTCATTACCCTCCAGCCACATACGCCAGTGACACTGAGGATAGAACCACATGACCTTCATGTTGCAACACCGTAATCGCACCTATGCCATCATCGCGCTTTTGGCGGTAATCGTGGCGTTGGGGATGGTGTTACCACGTCAATTTACCCAACCAACGCTGTATCAAGCACATGCAACAGTTGCGCTTGATATGCAACGCTACCATGAATTATTTGATGCGAATGGGCAACTTGATCAAGACTTCCGGGATGTGTTGTATCAGGCCCGGGCGGTGATGTTGGTGCGCCATCCGGGCTTTGGTGAGCCACAAATGGCAGACAATGTCGTCTGGCAAGCAAATAAACTCGATGTGGCAGTGACCACCAATACTCCGCAGTTGGCGGCAACCCTCAGCAATGAATACGCCGATGTATTGATTATGACGATTCAGGCCGCTGGTGGGCGCGAAATTTTGCGCAATGTGTTGGGCTGGGAAATGACGTTGGCGTTGCGTGGCAACCCTGCCGTTGACAACGAAACCCGTATCCTGCGTGATTTTGTGCGCCTCGCCGTGTTTACTTTTAATCGACCTATCGAGCCGATTGCCAAATACACGCGTGTCAATGAGCTCGCATTTGCCGATCAATCTGATTTGTTACGTGCCGTCGAATGGCATCGTATGCAGATTGAGCAATCTCAACCAGCCACGCAGAATGCCGAAATCGCCCAGCGGCAACGTGAGATGCTTCAGAGTATGCGTGAATTCGAAGCGGTGATGCGTACCGCTAATCCGCAACTGATGTTTGATCCGACCCGGGTGGGGGTGTTATATCGGGTAGGCTCTGCTCCATTACCACAAACCGCGTTACCCAATTATTTGTGGCTAATTATTGTTGCCACGATAGTTGGTGGCTTAATGGTCGCAGCCGTAATCATCTGGTTTGATCGCAGTGTGGGGATCGTGGCACGTGGCGCCGAAATCTGGAGTTATCGGGTGCTAATCGAGCACCTCGTGCGCCGGAATCTGTTGTTGCGCTATCGGGGCAGTTTCTTGGGGTTTGCGTGGACGCAAATCGCCCCATTGATGCAATTACTCGTCTATTGGGTCGTATTTGGGTACTTTTTTCCGGGGAATACGTTGGCGCTCTATCCATTGTTTATTGCGGTAGCGTTATTACCGTGGACGTATACATCGGATGCGATTGCTACGGCGGTGCGGAGTATCAGCGATAATGCGCCGTTGGTACGCCAAACCTACTTTCCCCGTGAAGTATTGCCCATTGCGAGTGTGTTAACAAGCATGGTGAATTTTTTGTTATCATTGCCCATGCTGATTATTTTCCAATGTATTATGCGCTATGTCGCCCAAGGTACGTTTAGTCTTCCTTGGACGATTGCCTATTTGCCGATTATTTTGTTGGTACACACGATATTTGTGTTGGGGCTGGCGCTTTTTTTGACGGCGTTGGCGGTCTATTCCCTCGACGTGATTCATTTCGTCGGTATTTTTTTACAAGTTTGGTTCTTTTTGACACCAATCGTCTATTCCTTAAACGGTATCAGTAGTAGTTTAGCGCGTGTCTTGCGCTGGTGCAATCCGATGGCGTCATTTGTTGAATATTATCGCGAGATTTTGTATGGCCAACCAGTTGCTAGCGGGTTATTCCCCACGCCGGGAATCCCAGCGAGTGAATCAATGGTGCGGTCGTTGTTGATTGCGATGGCGGTGATGGGGGTTGGGTACTGGTTGTTCCGGCGAGTGCATGATTATATCAGCGAGAAATTATAATGACGGATGCGGTAATTCGTTTGACACATGTATCAAAATCATTCTCGCGGGGGCGGAGTATCGCGCCGTGGCAACAATGGTGGGCGGCACGGCGGAATCCTGCACCGACCGCCCAAGGGTTGTTGCGTAATGTCATCGATGATGTGTCGCTTACTGTTGCTGCAGGTGAGCGGATTGCCTTGATTGGCAACAACGGTGCCGGAAAAAGCACGTTGCTCAAATTGATTAGCCGGATTTTGGTGCCCGATAGTGGCGAAATCAACGTGCGTGGCCGGATTTCGTCACTGCTCGAGCTGGGGATTGGCTTCCACCCCGAAATGACCGGCAGCGAAAATATCTATTTTTATGGCGCGTTGATGGGGATGCCCCGCAGTGAGGTCGCCCATTTATTTGCCGAAATCGAAGCCTTTGCCGATATCGGTGCATACATCAACCAACCGGTTAAAGTCTACTCGTCGGGGATGTATCAGCGCTTGGCCTTTGCGAGTGCCTTTGCCATGCGCCCCGATGTGTTGATTGCCGATGAAGGATTATCGGTGGGTGATGCCACCTTCCAACAAAAATGCCTCAATCGCATCGAAGAGCTTGGCAAGCAAGGGACGACGATTTTGATTGTGGCGCACAACGCGGCTGCTATGCTCCGGATTGCGACTCGGGGAATTTGGCTTGATAATGGCGGTATCCGCCAAGATGGACCGATTGCCCAAGTGTCTGAATCCTATGCCGAATACATGACGCTCGATGCCTTTAAACGAGCCACGGAAGTCCCCGTCGGAACCATTCAACGCATTACTAATCCTTACGTGTTGATATCAGAATCGGTACGTGTACAAGGGCTTATGGTGAGTAATAATGTCGAACCAGAGTGGGATGTGCACCAACCGCTCAAAATCCGTGCCGATATCATGGTTACTGCGCCGAGTTATTGTGGCAGAGTCCGCGTGCGTCTCATTGGCGCTGCAGATAATATTCCACTGCTCGAAAACGATTACCTGCAGGGGGCGGCACGCGTGTTCGCCCACGGCACCCATACAATTACGGCCACGATTCCCCCGCTCGGTGTGAAGCCTGGTTTATATCGTGTGGGGGTGGCGGTTTTTGATGCAGATGGCTACGAACGTGAAGCCGGGAATTCGTCGTTGTTTGTGCGGGTGCACAACACTGCAGCGGCGCGTGATGCCTCTTTGTTGACGGAATCAACGATTATTGTTGAGTGATGTATGCCCAAACGTTGGCTTATGTACATGTGGATATGTGCGATTTGTGTGGGGTGTGCCGCCCCGGGCAGTAGTGCCCCGCCGCCACCTATTCCTACCAAAAGCCCCAGCGGGATTATTGTGCAAGGAAGTACCTCTAATCAAATCGAATCACAACTCGCCACCCTAGGAGCATACCCACGCATAGATGAAGTCGAATTTGGGGTCGTGTCGCATTTGTTTTATACCGATCGTAATCGGGTCATGACCCTCGCCGAAATTGCCGGCTTTGATTGGGTACGTCAACAAATCCATTGGAAGGACATCGAAGCATCCCCAGGCGTCTATTATTGGGACGAAGTCGACAAAATCATCGAAGACACGGCTGGTTTTAATGTCAAACTGATGATTAGCATTGTCCAAGCGCCTGATTTTTATGAACCAAAGCATGGCATGCCCGCCGATCCCAAGCCCTTCGGGAATTTGGTCACCAACATGATTGAACGGTATGGGGGGTTGATTACTGCGGTAGAAGTCTGGAATGAACCAAATCTCGCAATCGAAAACGGCGGGCGTGTGGATGACCAATCGGTGGCTAATTATGCCGAAATGTTGATGGAGGCCTACCGGCGTATCAAAACCGCCCGCCCCTATACCTATGTGATTGCTGCTGCTCCGTCATCGACTGGCGTCAATGACGTCAATCTGGCCATGGACGACGAAAAATTTCTCAAAAGCCTCTACGCCTACAAAGGTGGCATCATCAAAGACTACTTTGATGCCCAAGGGGTACATCCTGGCGCCGCCGCCAATCCGCCTGACACGTTATGGCCGGACAAACCAGGTAATCCAGTTGGCTGGAATGATCACTCGAGTCATTACTTTCGCCATATCGAACAAGTCCGCAAAATTATGGTTGATGCCGGGCTGGCAGATAAACAAATCTGGCTGACAGAATACGGCTGGGCCACCCAAAACAATACTCCCGGTTATGAATACGGTAATACCGTATCGATGGAAGCGCAAGCCCAGTTTACGGTTGATGCCACCAACATGGTATATAAAAAATACCGCGACGAAACAGGACGCTCGTGGATTGGGGTAATGTTTCTGTGGAATCTTAATTTTGCCGTGCTATGGGGTGAATCAGGGAATCCGCTCCACGAACAAGCTTCATTTGGGATTCTCAATCCTGATTGGAGTCCACGGCCGACGTTTATTGCGCTCCAAGGGCTTTACCAAAAAATCAAAAAAGAACAAGGGAAGTGGCGACCACCTCCAACCCCTTGAATTGAAAATTGAAAATTGAAAATTGAAAATGCAGAATGCAGAATGCAGAATGCAGAATGATTCTGTACTCTCCGCGACTTTGCGCGAGACATACGAAGCCAGAAGTAGAAAGTGTCGCTCACACCAGCGTCATTCCAAGCCGGTTGTGCACAACCGTGTGTGGGATCTCGTCGACTTGCCATCGCACAACGGTAAGGCCACTAAGATGATGACGCAGTGTCCGTTTGCGTGTCTGTTTCGGTCATCTCTTTTGCGACGGTTGCTACTTCTTTGTCTGATCCCGTTTTGCCAAAACGTGAACGGAGGTACACCAGCGCACCAATCAAGATACAGCCAATGACAACAATCAAGAGATACACATTGTGAAATACCATGCTGATAATTATGGTGGTCACGCCTACCGCGATCGCTACAATTGCATTCACCGTACGCATGATTGCTTCGGCTACGCTCCCAACGAATCTCACGCCATCAAGTATTTTGATAATGGGGTCGGTGAGTAATCCGAGTGCAATCCACAAACCAAGAATGCCGAGAAACCGGTTAAACCAAATTTCATAGACGTATTCGTCGTGGAGTAATGCAATGGCATCATCACGCGATCCAAGGAATACGCGATACATCGTGCGCGAAAATTGGGGATCTATTTTATCGGTATATGGGTCAATGGTACCAGCATTGATTTTGCCCAAAACGGTGACTGCTATGGCGTTTGGCAGGGCCTCATACGACAGGCGCATGTCACCCACTTGGGGACTACTCGGTGCGCCGTTGTACAAAAAATTACCATCTTGCACATACCCGTAATCTGCGATGCGTGCGTCTGGTTGGATGTCGACTGCTTGCCCATCAGGTAACGTAATCGTCGTTGGATCGATCTGATATGCGCCAACGTGCGCCGATGTAACGGTAAGATAGGCGCTCTCAATCGATTTGCTGGGATTTTCGTGGCCTTCTGCAAATTCAAATGAACTCGATGACTGTGGCGATGTCGTCCACCCAGTGTCATAGGTGTAGGTGGTCGTGGTGGTTGACCCACCCCCAACCTCGTCGACGGTTTCGGTGGTGCTCGTCGTTTCGTTCCAGGCATACATTTCGGAGATGCGGCTGAGCGCAATATATTTATTGGGCAACATATAGGGCTCATCACCCAATTGTTCTGTGCTGACGAGTGTGCCTGATAGCGATACAAACAGCCCATCGTTGCTGGCATCAATGGTATTGCTGGCAACTGCTACTGACACTTTGGCTATTTCAGATAAATCGGGTCTGCCCTCGTTGGTCCAGAGCCACCACAGGCAGAGCGGAATCAGCACGAGGCCAATGAGTGCATTGTCGGACGATTTGCGGATGCGTGATCCCCACGTGTTGCGGGTGACTACGGTATGTGTATCTGGCATAGTGTTCTCGCAGTTTGGCTAGCGGCAGTGTAATGGCATTGTATGCGAGTGGGCGCCGGTGGTGGTTGTGGTAATCAATCACCCACTATTCGTTGTCGAACAGTGGGTGATTGTAATGGGGATAAATAGGGTCGCAACCGTTTTAGCCCATTTTGGGTGGGGTGTTGTTGCTGTCGCTGGCGGCTGGAGTGGCAGCCGAGGGAATCAACCCGCTGGCCAAGGCTTTGAGGCTCCGGCCACGTAAGAAGTAGACCACGCCGGCAATAATCAAGACGAGAATGAGAATCAAGAAGTAAATGTTGTGGAGCAACATA